>JALXAI010000208.1 GCA_026992215.1 Desulfobacterales bacterium
GGTCTGTACTCCTCCCACCTGACTACGTGGCGCAAACAAAGGGAGAAAGCCGAACTGGACGCCCTGGCACCGAAGAAGCGTGGCAGGAAGGCGAAGCCTGTCAATCCGCTTGCCCGGAAAGTCGGAGAGTTAGAGAGTGAAGTCAGAAGGTTACAAAAACAGTTGGATAAAGCTGAAACAATCATCTCATTCCCAAAAAACTCTCGGAGATGTTGGAGATCTCCCTGGATCAAAAGGAAAACGAAGAGACATGCTGATAGCAGCAACTGAAAACCTTTACGGATCTGCTGGTGTTGCTGCCGCCTGTAAAAGCAAGGGAAAGCAATCAGGCATAATCGCGCATTGTTCCTGTGGCAGACGAAAATTTTGAATGAGAATAAGAAAAAATTTTACGAGAAGATAAATTTATGATACTACTTGTAGTATCATGGCAGACAAAGTATGGGGAAGCCAGAAAGGCTCTATATCTTATGGATAAAGAATCCTCCGAAGGAAGCGAGGGTTGGGGATATAAAAACGCTGTTGAACCACTTTTCCCCGGGTATGTGGGAGCAAAAGAGATCCTCTCACATAGTAGTTCGCTGTGAGAAACTGAAATCTTTTCCGGATTATGGACGATTCGGTGAAATATCCATTCCGGTTAAAGGCGGACAAAAAGAAAAGGGTTTTTACATTAAAGCGCTGGTGAGCGCTATAAAATTACTCAAAGAACTTGGAGATGACTTATGAAAAGAAGTCTCGAATATTATCTAAGCTTGCCATACAAAATTGAAATCCTCCCTATTCCCGAAAATGAAGGCGGAGGCTACCTTGCTCGTTTGCCGCAATTCGGCAAACTGGGTATCGTGGGTGATGGTGAAACTATTGAGGAAGCACTCAAGGATCTTGAGAAAAACAAGAAAGTAAGATTTCAGGAATATCTTGATAAGGGTTTTAAAATTCCTGAACCTGAAAGTGAAGTTGATGATTTTAGCGGTAAGTTTATCTTGAGAATCCCAAGATTTTTGCACCGGGAGCTGGCTCTTTCGGCTAAAAGAAACGGGGTTAGCCTGAACCAGTACGTTTGTACCCTGCTTGCAATGAACTACCAGACCGACAAACTGCATGAGAGCCTAAGTGATATTAGCAGTGAACTAAAATTGTTAAACGAGCATGTAGGAACCCTGAAATATCGTATTGATAAGCGGAGACGTCCTGCCAGATTTCCCGTCAATACTTTTCGTTCTGACAAATACCCGGAAGCTGCATAGGAGAAAATGGAAATGACCAAAAAAAAGAAAACGAAGCCAAAAATTTCCCCGGAAGAATATACGCAAACACTTGAAAAACTCGACGTGGATGCAATTTTCCTGGATGCTTGTTCTGTTAAAGCAAATCGAGACAAAATTGCCAGCAGTATTCACCTCGATGTGCGGCATAAAGCATCTTATCTGATTAAGGATAATAGATCGGCTAAAGTTACCTCGATTTACGATCTGGTTGTTTTCAAGAAGAAAAAAAGAGACTTCGCTTTAAAAATTTCCTGTACATACTCGCTTCTTTTTTCATGTGACGAACCAATCACGGATGATTTCATGGAAATATTTCTTGAAGTTAATATCCAGATGACTACGTGGCCCTACTTTCGTGAGTTTGTTCAGAATATGGTTCAGCGAACGGGATTGCCGCCTTTAACTCTGCCCCTGTTTGTCCCTTAAATTATTCTTCTAAGTTGCAACCCAACTTTGACAGTTAGCGGTATAAGTTGTTGGAAACATTAGGTTTAAGCTTTCGTTTCGTGACTACATGTTATGGAATGTGTGGGTTGTCTAGAAACCTGTCCGGAGGTTTGATTTTCAATGCCATGAATATATCCCTGATCATGCCATCAATCTGATTGGTCACTATCACTCGGCACCCTCCCGCAATGCA
>JALXAI010000209.1 GCA_026992215.1 Desulfobacterales bacterium
GGGACGCTGTGAGTGGCGAGAGATTAAGCCGGTTCCTTGAAAGCAGGTCACGCTTTGGACGGTCCAATTTTTTTGCACCAGTACCGCTGATTCGGTGCAGACCATGAAAAAAAGGAAAGACCCATGGGAAAAATTTTGCCATCTGTAATACCCGTGTTTCATTCAGGTAGTGGTTCCGTCGCGTTAAAAGCAAGCACAAAAAATCCGGGGGGAAACAATATGAAGAGGGGATATGTCAGGTTCGTGACATTTATTGTTTTTATCTCGCTGCTGATTCTGGGTTCAAGACCTGGAATATGTGCGGGAGATAAAGGCACTGCCATCCTATCGCTGAACGAAGTTATACGGATTGCGCTAGGTAATAATTACCTGATCAAGGAGTCTATTGAAAAGCAACGCGCGGCCATCGAAGGAGAAAAAAGTGCAACGGCCGATCTTCTTCCGAAGCTGTCAGCCAGCTATTCCTATACAAGATTAAAGCATTCCCCGTATGCTGTTTTCAGTTACTCGCAGTTGCCCATAGGTCCCCAGAAAGTGAATATCGGGGAAAAAGACAACTATGGTTGGGATGTCATGGTAACTCAACCGATCTTTACCGGGTTTGCCCTCATTACCAAGAGACAGATCGCCAGGCTTGGGGTGGAGATCAGTAAGATCGAACACGAGCAGGCAATTCTCGATGTGACCAAGCAGGTAAAACTGGCTTACTACAGGATATTGCTTGCAAAACGACTTGTAACTGTGGCCAGGGAGGAAGTTCGGCAGCTCGAAGCACATTTGAGAGACGCGGAGCAGTTCTACAAACAGGAGCTGATTCCGCATAACGATGTTTTGAAGTCAAAAGTCGCCCTTGCCCAGGCAAGGCAGAAGCTTGTTAAGGCCAGGAGTAACTTCAAGCTGGCTGTCTCGGCTCTGAACACGTTGATGGGTCGGAATATCAGCACCACCACCAGGATAAAAGATATAAATGAGCTTGTTACTTCACACTACTCCGAAGAGGAGCTATTCAAAGAAGCCTTGCAGAACAGGCCGGAGCTGAAGATCCTCAGGTCTGCAATTCGTGGTGCCGAACTTGGGATAAGATTGGCAAAAAGTGCATACTACCCGAGCGTGTTTCTCATCGGTAGATACGAGCAAAAAGGGGATGATGTTCTTGCTACCAATAATGACTTTACGAACAGCCATAACGCATCCGTTGGTTTTCAGGCCAAATGGACGTTTTTCGAATGGGGAAAAACCAGGGCAGAGGTTAAAAAAACGTTCCATCAAAAAAATGCACTGGTTGAGAGACTGAAAAATATCGAGGACAGTATCAAGCTGGAAGTGAGAGACGCTTTTCAGAAACTGAACGTGGCAAAGCAGAACCTGGAAACAGCCAGGGAAGCCCTTGCCCAGGCAAGGGAGAATTATCGTATCACAAACCTTCAATACCAGCAGCAGGTAACGACTTCTACCGAAGTTCTGGATGCAAGAACGTATTTGACCCAGGCGGAGGTAAACTACTACGGTGCCCTTTATGGATACATGATGGCCAGGGCTGAGCTGGCGCGAGCCGTGGGCACGAGGGATGTTCCCGGCAAACTGTCACTGGAGAAGCATCGTTAGCTACCGGGGAAAAACGCAACCACGCTCGGACTACAGCTCCTGATATCCTGATGGTATCAGGCAGACCACCGTAAAGGGTTGATCTCCGATGTTTTTCAACTGGTGTTCTTCGTCCGGAGGGATAAATATTGCCATTCCGGGGCGAACTTCTGTCCATTCGCCATCCTTCAGCACCGCACCTCTGCCGGAATGCACGAAGATTTCATGTTCCCATGGGTGGGAATGTTTCGGGGTATATCCTCCGGGAGCTATTTCGAAAAGCCTCATCACGAAGTTCTTTGCTCCGCACGCCTTCCCAATCAGTACCCTGGCCACAATACCTTTTGCTTCCCCGGAATCAAACTTTTTTGCTGGAACGTTCTCTTTGCTTATGATTTCCATGTTTTTCTCCAATAAATTCAAAGCCAAACCCGGTTGAACTGTAACCGGGACAAAAAACATCGCGAATCGTATTTTCGTTTTCGTGGTGCTTGGGCCCTGGTTTTTTCAACCTGCTTCGGAAACCTGGGATCCCCGTCCTTTCCAGAATTCAAGCTGCAAGGAACGATGTTCAAGGGAAAAAGTAGAATGAAAAAGGGCATTCAACCACTTCAACCATCTTAGCCCTTTCAACCTCCTCAACCATTTCAACCGTCTCAACATCTTCAGCCAATCTTCCTCGCTCAAAGGGACTTCTTCTTCTCATCGTCTTCGGGCATTGGACTACCTGGATTAAGATCAAAAATAAGATACGCCAAAACGTTACATGTCTTAAAGGAAGTATTCTAATATTTTCAAATGAGAGTGCTTCAAAAGTACTTCTTGGGCGGCGGGAAAAATCCTTTTGGAACCACCACAATTCCTCTGGATGTCACGTGAAAGGACTTAGCGTCCCTCCTGGGATCCACGCCGATCTCCGTATTCGGCGGAACAACATTTTGCTTATCAATTATTGCCTTTTTTATTTTACAATGTCGCCCTATTTCTACGTCGTTCATCAGCACCGATTCTTCCACGGTTGCCCAGCTTCTAACTACCACGTTGGGGGAGAGTACTGAATTTCGGACGAGCCCGCCGCTGATTATGCACCCGTTAGCTACCAGTGAATCGAGAGCACGCCCCACCCTGGGGTTGCTTCCCCGTTCTGTAGCAAAAAC
This sequence comes from Desulfobacterales bacterium, assembly GCA_026992215.1. Lineage (GTDB taxonomy): Bacteria > Desulfobacterota > Syntrophobacteria > B119-G9 > B119-G9 > B119-G9. Next base: position 2,742 of record JALXAI010000209.1, read on the forward strand.
GAACTTTGCTGGAGGGCACTGGAGTTGGTTTGTTCTTATAGGCCATAACCGGCCGTAAAGGTTAAAAAAAGGTTCAACGCCTGTCAGGTCCATGTTGGCGTTCCAGTAAGCATCAAGGGTTCCCACATCACGCCAGTAAGCCGAGTCCCTGGTACGTCTTTCAAGCACTATTTCCCTGTTTCCGTCGCTATTCGTGACCAAAACATAATCTTCGATGGCGTTCATGCGCTTGTAAGGATAGGCATAAACTCTTTTTGTTTTTACAAGGTTTGGAATTATATCCCTGCCGAAATCCTCCTTGTCGGTTGTTTCCAGGGCTTCGAGCAAAACTTCGGTTTTGAAAATGTATATCCCCATGGATGCCAGGCAATGCCTGGGATCACCTGGAATTGTTTTGGGTCTGGCAGGTTTTTCTTCGAAATTTTTAATCCTGAATTCCCTGTCTACTTCGGCTATTCCGAAACTCGAAGCAATCTCACGATCAACTTCAATAAGTGATACCGTGACGTCAGCGTTACGATCAACATGATATTCCTTGAAAGTCACGTAGTTCATCTTGTAAACGTGGTCTCCGGAGAGGATAATAATATGGCTCGGACTCTCCCTTTTTACCAGGTACAGATTCTGTCTGACGGAATCAGCGGTTCCCCGATACCAATCATTGCTGATCCTCTGCTGGGGTGCCACGATCTTAAGGTAATGCCCCAGATCATAGCTGAATATGTTCCAGCCATATTCCAGATGATCCACAAGGGATTGAGACTTGTATTGGGGAAAAACGAGAATCTTGTAAAGCTGGGAATTGATGCAATTACTGAGGGTTATATCAATCAGGCGGTATGAGCCCCCGAATGGGACAGCAGGCTTCGACCTGTCAATGGTGAGCGGCATCAGCCTTTCACCTCGCCCGCCAGCCATAACAATTGTCAGAATATCTTTCATAGTTCTCCCGGCAACAAAAAGACGGCGTTTAACTTTGCTTATTATAGCAGTGAGTGGGGCTGATTGGAAGATGGGTTGGAAGAGATTGTTCGGAAATGGCTAATTATCCTTGTAATAGAACTGCATTTTCGATGAGCCCACCTGGATCATGTCAAATTCCTGTAGACGATAGACATCTTTCACCGGTTCACCGTTGACTTTGAGTTTCCCCATTCCCCCAACGGGAGTAATATAGTAGCCGGTAGGCCTTTTGCTGATGATGGCTGCTACCTTGCCTACCAGTAGTCCTCCCACTTTTATGTCAGCTTCTTTTCCTTTGCCAATCTTGGTAATCTTTCTGTCAAGAATGACATCCGGACGATCGTCTGATACAAAAGATACAACTCCCTGCTGAGTAATCGGCTTGGTAGTTTCGCCCTGGAGACCAGCGTCGGGTGTTTTTTTCTTGCCAAGGATCCGCCTGGTGGGTGAATCGCTGTCCAGGATCAACCCATCTTTCGGGAGTACTGTTTCTCCGGTCAGGGTTGCGGTAGAGTCGTCCGAGGTCAGAACAAGGGTGTGCCTTCCTATGGTTATTTCATCACCTACCTTCAACTCGGCCTGAGTTACCAGCTTGTTGTTAACAAAGGTCCCGTTTAGGCTTTTCAGGTCCGTAATGATGAACTTACCCTTTTTATAGTCAAGGCGTGCATGTCTTCCGGATACAGCCATATTCTGTATAACCAGGTCATTCTCGGGCTTTCTCCCAATCGTTATCTTTCGCTTCGTTATTGGGAATTCGCTCAGAACTTTGTCATTGAGTTTCAGAATAAGTTTGGCCATTTGTCCGAGGTCTCAAGACTTGGTACAATAAAAACGTTGTTTTTTCTGGGAACTCCCGCCCGAAATCTCGCTTCACCCGATAGATCTACACTACAATTCTTCTATATCCACAACGACAACAGTAATATTGTCGAGCCCGCCCTTTTCATTAGCTAATGCTACCAGTTTACTGCACAATTTATCCAATTTTTTTTCGCTTCTGGCAACTTCGAGGATCTCCGGGTCGGATAACATGTCCGTGAGCCCGTCGCTGCAAAGGATAAACCTGTCTCCTTCCTTGAGTTTTATTTGTCTGACGTCAACTTCGAGGTCTTCGTCAATTCCGAGTGCCCTGACCAGAATATGGTCAAGATGACTTGCTACGTAATCCTCTTTAGTATTCATGAAATCAGGATCGTTCTTGAGGTATTCGTTCAGCAAGGTGTGGTCCTCGTTTAACTGCTCAAGACCATTATTTCTCATCAGGTAGATCCGGCTGTCACCCACGTTGGCAATAATCGCGCTGTCAGGGTCAACCAGCACCAGGGCCGCAATTGTACACCCCATACCCCTGTATTTTATGTCTCCTTCGCCTACCTGGTAAATGACCCTGTTGGCGTAACCAATGCTTTTTGAAAGCTCTGCGGCGAGAAAAGATACCTGATCGGTTTTCCCGGTTTCGGAGATGGTTTCGGCATCAGCATTGTTCTGCTTTTTCGACTTTTTCCGTGAAAAGTACTTTTGAATAACTTCAACGGCCAGCTGACTTGCCACTTCTCCTGCCTGATGGCCGCCCATGCCGTCTGACACCAGAAAAAGCCTGGTTTCGTCATCTATTAAATAGGCATCTTCGTTATTTTGCCTTGTAAGACCGGTATCAGTTATACCTTCGGCTCTATACCTCACAACCGCCTCAGATTTAGCCTTTTTTTAGAAATCTGTCCAGGTTTTCAGGAACCTCGTGCGAGAAGTAGACAATATTCCCGTCCGTGTCTATCAGGATGAAAAGAGGGATGCCCCGAACGTTATAACTTCTTGTTACCCGGCTTCCCTTGTCATAAAGTATCGTGTAAGGAATGTGGTTCTTGTCCCTGTAGCGCTTAACCCGCTCAAGGCTGTCGCCGGAACCGACATCAACTGCCAGGATCATCAACTCGTCAGAATCGTATCGCCTCATAAGTTTTTTCAGCTTCTCGGGAGCCTTGCGACAATGAGGGCACCAGGTAGCCCAAAAATACAACAGTACCGGCTGTTTACTGTAGTTTTCTTTAAGATTAACCTGATTACCATCAAGGTCTGGCAGAGTAAAATCAAGAGCCTTGACCTTTGGATGTTGAAAGCTCTTCTGTTCTTTGTCGCTTTCCGACGAACACGAACACGCAAAGGCAAGAGTCAGGATAACAACAGAAAAAAGACACAATAACTTTTTTGGTTTCATATCAGTAACTCTCCCATCTTAATTAAAAAATATTCTCCTGCACCAATCATGATTACACCAAAAACTTTTTGAACCACCCTCAACCACGGTCCCGATTTAGGCAGGGAAACCAGTAAACCGGTAAAGGTTCCCAGTATTATGACCAGGGCACCCAAACCGTAAGCAAAAACAAATAGCATACTCATTCCCAACAGAATGTTCCCTTTGCCAGCCACGAACGCGAGCAGGACACCCAGAACAGGTGTGGTACAGGTGCTTATCACAATGGCCGAGCTCCCGCCCAGGATGATGCTGGACAGAATTTCAGAACCAGGCAAGTTTTTAATAGTCAACTTATCAAAGAACTTCGGAGATGGCAAATGAAAGACCTCAAGCATCGCTAACCCGAACACTATGCATATGTTACCTATGATAAAGTAAACGGCAGGGTGCTGCGTGAAAGAGCCAAACATCCTGCCGGTTAAGGCCGCGATAACTCCCAGCAGTGAATATACAATTGCCAATCCGAGTACGTAAAAAAATGCGAGAACAAATCCACGTTTTCTGGACTTAGCCGTCCGGCTTCCGATAAACCCGATGGTTATAGGTATCATGGGATAACTGCACGGCGTAAAACTGGTAAGCAGACCTGCAAGAAATGAAAAAAGCAAAGCCATGAAATGACTGCTTCCAAGAAAAACTTCCAATTTGGCTACCAGTGCTTCCATAAATGATATTTGCTTTCAGCCAGTAGTGAGAAGAAAATCCACATC
>JALXAI010000210.1 GCA_026992215.1 Desulfobacterales bacterium
TCGGAGTATGTGAATAAAACCGAAACGGTGGAAATAAAATTCGGTAAAGGCAATATTCGGGAACACCAGAAATTTGTGGGGAACGAAAATGTCGCTATTTATCTCCTTGACATGGAGCTCCACTGGTCGCTCGGCAAACTCGGGCATTTTATCGAGATCGGAGACTGTCAGGGAATCGACTCGCCCAATCCCCTACATTTCTCCCTGGTTCAGGACTATCTTCTTAAGAGTCATTTCATCGTGTACGTTGTGAACACCAGGATAGGATTCAGGGAAGCTGATTTTAAGCTGCTCAGGGTTCTGGAAAAGCTGAAATTGTTCGCCAACACGGCCTTTGTATTGAACATTGACATGGATTCTCATGGTTCGGAAGAGGAATGGAATGAATTCGAGGAGAAGGTCAGAAGGGATCTCTCGTTCCTGAATGCGTCCCCGGTGTTACACAGTTTTTCCTGTCTTTATCATCTGATGGACGGCATGCGCGAGCAGATTTCCGGGATCGATAAAATGAGACTCGAGATGTGGGAGGGGCGGGAGGAGTTTATCGCAAGGTCCCGGAAAGGCTTCATGGACTTCCAGAGAAGTTTGAAGGACGTTATATTAAACAGGAGAAAGAGATTGATTGTAAACACGGCTTGCACGAAGCTCGTGTTGCTCACGGAAAACCTCCTTGATTCGCTCTACCTGAGAGCCAACCTTTCCGGCGGGAGCAATAGCAATTTCAGTCGTATATCGCAGGAGGTTGAAAACTATAATGAAACGGTCAGCAGGCAGCTCGAGGCGGTGGAAAACATGCTTGAAGGATTGCAGGAAAGGCTTAAAAAGGAATTCGGGAAAAAGGTAGATGAATTTTTTGTAGGCATGGATGGTTCTGTTACCAGGATAGCCCTTGATGCTATAGACGGGTACCAGATCGAAGAGAAGTTACTGGAAAGCAAGATTGCCGATCGTAAACAGATGATTCTGAACTTATATTCCTTCTACCATGAATTCAAGGAATTATTGACGGTGGTGCTGGTTGAAAAGGTTAAGGTCAGTATCCTTGAATTTGCTGAAAATTTAAGGGAACGACTCATCAATCAGCTGGAGAAGCAGGGAAGGGCCTACTGGAATTTGCTTTCCGGCACATTAAAAGCGTACAGGCAGGAGCTTGAATCGGTAGGGATATTGAAAGCTTTTGAAACCCCTGTTTCTTTTACCCTGGACTCTTTTCCTGTGGAAGTGGAAGTGCCGCCGTTTGATAACTTACTCTCTCAGGATGGTATCGGAAGAAGCGCCTTTATGGTAAGATTCGGCGTAAGACAGATGACCCATTTTTTAGGGGCCGTGAAGAGCAAGGTGTTTTCAAGGGGTAAAAGAGGTGATATCGAAAATTACATGCATGAAATACTCAAAGAATCCGTGGAATTTATGAAAAACGAAGCGAAAAAAGAACTCATGTTTTCACTACAGGACTATCATCAGAATTTTAAGTTTCGGTATGCTTACAGGCTGATTGATGAGTACTTGAAGGGTTTAAAATCAATGTTTGAAAGCCGGATAGAAATGGCTGTTGTTGAGACCAGGTCGGTGCTGGATGCCGTTGAGCAAATGGGCAGATCGAACAGGGAAATGGAACAAAAAGTTAATGAGCTTAAAAATCGCCTGGAACTGCTAAGGGGAGACCTGGCTTCCATCGTCGAGAGCGAAAGTATATCAAAACCGGAATTGAATTCCACTCCTGCTGACTGATTCCACGGTTCTCCTTCTTTACCTCTTCAAATATTCATACTGGTCTGATAGAATCGACTGCCGTCTTTATTCTCTCGTTAAAGATGATTCGGAAGTTTTTTCGAATGAACATTTACTTGCCTTAGCGGAACTTAAATAAAGACATTCAGGAAGGAACAGGAGATGAACTTTATAACCGACAGCCTGCAGAAAAAAAAGAAGCAACTGGAAGAATCTTATGCTCCAAGCCCGGAACAGAATGCAAGCCTCGTAGAAGTTGCACTCATGTCTCTGTACAACATGCTTGCCAACCGTTTTGTGTCCGAGGCTGACAACCTTCGCAAAAGTGGTACCATAGTGGCCATAGGACACTTCGGAAGAAGAATGCTCGGAATTCATTCGCCGGTTGAAGTGCTTCTGATAATGGATCCTGAAAAGGACAGGTGGAGGAGTGAATGGTTCGAAGGGATTTTTTATCCCCTTAGGGATGCCGGGTGGGAACTTGTCACGTTTACCGGAAGCATGGAAGACATCCTGGAGAAAAGCCTGGAGGATTTTGGCTTTTTCCGTAGCCTTTTGTTCAGCAGGTTTATCTCTGGCAATCGGGAGTTTTTCAACGCTTTCAGGTCAGGGCTTGATGGGCTCATTGACGAGCGGCGCCATGATTTTTTGCCGAAGATACGAAATGAATTTGAAGAGAGAAGATCTGAATATTCGTCCGAACAATACTGGCTGGAGCCGGATCTTTTTTATAACCCCGGGGCGCTGCAGGATATACTGAGCATCCAATCCGCGGCTTACGTCGGCTTTAAAGCTTACACGCTGGAAGATGCGATCTTTCAAGGGCTTTTAACCAGGGAGGAACTTGATTCGTTAACTGCCGCGACCGATTTTTTTCTTAACGTCATAAATCTGCTTCAAACGATGAAAAAGCGCTACCTTCACCGCCTGGGTTTTCTTGATCAGAAAGAAATTGCGGATCGTCTGGGCTACGAAGAAAAAGGAGGGTTTCAGGCAGTAGAGATTTTTATGAGAGAGCTCTACAGGCATCTCGACAGGGTAAAGATTGTAAGCGATCTGTTCTGGCTTAGATTCGATGAACTGGAGGAGGCAAGGGGAGAATCGGACGTGCTTCTGGAAGTGTCCGGAAAGGAAATTCATCCGGGTCTGCGGGTGGAAAGAGGGAAAATCTACGTATCCCCTTCAAAATTTCTGCCAACAGCCGGGAACATTCTCACGCTGTTTGATACCGCGCTAAAACACGATCTTAAGTTGAGCAGTCAGGCGATCCAGTGGTGTACACATCATCTGAACACGCTGAGCATGTCAAGCCTGTACGACGAAGAAGTAAGGAGGGTTTTCTGGGACATCCTGTTGTGCGAGAAGGATAAGGGGGCGATGCTGAGGACCCTGTATAACTTGAGAGTGTTGCATGCTCTCATACCGGAGCTTGAAGCGGTTCATGCGCTTGTGGAACACGATTCTTTTCACGTTTTTCCCGTGCATGAACACCATCTTCTGACATACGAAACGATGAAGAAGCTTTTGAGCGGCGATTTTCGCAACGAGGAACCTGAACTGACTCACATAGCCAGACGAATCCGCAATCCAGGAATACTGTTGCTTGCAGCCTTCCTCCATGACATCGGAAAGGCGAGTGGTGCGGATCACATGGAAGCAGGCGGAAAAATGGTTCTGCCCATAGCCCAGAGGCTGGGTTTAAACGGGGAAGAGGCGGAATGTCTTGAATTTCTGGTTCGCCAGCATGTGCTGCTGGTGGAAAATGCGTCGCTCCGGGACCTTTCTGACGAGGAAATGCTGAAAAAGAGCTGTGAAATAATACGTAATTCCGAACGCCTGGATCAGGCCCTGCTCCTGTCTTTTGCGGTGATGAAATCACTGGGTTCCAACGCGGAGCAAAAGTGGGAAACCACGCCCGTTCACAAGTTGTATCACCTGATACGACATCGCCTGGAAAAAGGTGAGCCTGACGAAAAGGCAATTGCGGAAAGACTCAGCAGGTTGAAATCAGAAGTATATGAAAAGGTCAAAGACTTCCTGTCGGAAGAAGATCTGGACAGGCATTTTGCGCAGCTGGCCGGAAGGTACTTGTTATCCGTAACCCCTGATACCATGGAAAAGCACCTGAGGCTGGAAGCGCAGCTTGACGGCAGACAGATCACGTGGGAGGTTGAAGAAATAAGGGGAGGGGAAGCCGAACTTACAATAGTTACAAGGGATTCCCTGGCCTTTCTGGCCAAGGCCGCTGGAGTGATCACGCTTCACGAACTCGATATCAGGGAAGCCCAGATTTTTACAAAGGATAACGGGGTATTACTGGTTATATTTTCTCTTTTGCTGCCACACGGAGACAAAAAGTACGAAAAGTGGGAGGATCTGTTGACGGACCTTGAAAGGGTCGTGAGCGGAAAAATTGCTATCGACTATCGTATTGCAGCCAAGGCCCGAAAAGACATCGGTCGGCAAAAGGGGAGAACTTCTCATCGTCCGACAAGGGTCTTGATCGATAACGAATCTTCGGAAAAATACACGATTCTCGAAGTTTACTCCGATGATAGACCGGGACTCCTCTATTTGATAACCCGGACCCTTGTTGATATGCAGCTCAGAATATTCGTGGCCAAAATATCAACCCAGATAGACCAGGCGGTTGATGTCTTTTACATAAGAACCGCTGACGGGAAGAAAATGGAAGATGCTCAACAGATGGAAGAAATTGAGAACGCTTTAAAGTTCTGGCTGGATAAGGAAACAGAATAGTTCTTAAGGAGAGCCCCATGGACTACAAGAATGTCATATTTGCCAAAGAAGAAAAAGTCGCTTTTATCATCCTGAACCGTCCCGAGAAGCGAAACGCACTTTCCGTGGAGTTGATGCGGGAGATCATTGATATTCTCGGGAGGTTGCGGGCGGACAGAAGCATTCATGTTGTGGTTGTAAAGGGAAATGGCCCCGCCTTTTGTGCCGGACACGACATGTCCGAGATGGTGGGCGATGACAAGAATATAAACGATTTTAGAACCATTTTTGGGGTTTGTTCCGAAATGATGCTCATGCTCCACGCGATCCCTCAGCCCGTGATAGCCCAGGTACACGGCATAGCTACTGCGGCCGGCTGCCAGCTGGTGGCTGCGTGCGATCTCGCAATCGCTTCGGAAGATGCGAAATTTGCCACCCCGGGAGTTAAGATAGGGTTGTTTTGTACAACTCCCATGGTTCCTCTCGTGAGGGCAATCGGTCGTAGAAGGGCACTGAAAATGCTTCTGACTGGAAATTTCATAAGCGCCCGCGAAGCCGAAAAATATGGCCTGGTCAACGATGTGGTTCCCGGAGAGAGACTGGATAAGAAAACAAGGGAGCTTGCACGTGAAATAGCATCCTACAGCGGCTGGACGTTGGGTATCGGAAAGGAGGCCTTTTACAACCAGATAGATATGGAAGAGAAAGCAGCGTACTTTTATGCCAGGGAGGTAATTGCTTCAAATTGCCTGACCTTTGATGCACAGGAGGGGATGAGAGCCTTTCTCGAAAAGAGGGAGCCTCAATGGAAAAATAAGTAGCACGATGAGCTTTTGGTTGACTGGTTATCCACGATTCTTCCGTGGGAATCAAACTGGCATGACCATTGCTCATGACCTCTTAACAGGCAAAATCGGAATAACGGTGGCACGGGGTGATTATGAAATGAGGGTTTGTTTATAAGGTAAACGAGGTTAAAATTTAGTACGAGGCAGGGCAATGGTAAGTTTAAACAAGCGGCGCAATAGAAGTGATGGTTTCATAGCAATCCTTCGGTCTGTAGCCCTTTTCGTGTTCACGGTCTTGTTCGTGAGCACCCCGGGTGTCCGGGCGTTTTGTGCCGATTTCTGCGATTCTGGAAGGCCTCCCGGGAACTCTGCCAAAAATCTATCAGAATATGTCAAAGAAATCCCTCAATATGGTCTTTTCCGAGTTGACGTTATCCCGTTTGAAGACGTTTACAGGAACAGGGTCCTAGAACTTTATAAAAGGGTTGGTTTTAAGCCTGTATTCCTGACTAACGGCAGGTTGAACGCCAGGGGGAAAAGGCTCCTCGATCGGATAAATTCTCTCAAGTACGACGGGATTGATGTAACCTCATATGCGCTTGTACCCGTAAAAAGGAAGCTGGCAAATGTGAAGGCCCTGAATGAAATTCTGGAACAGCTTCGAGCTTATCTGTCGATGCCCACCGGGTTTCTGAGCGAAAGATTTTCCCCGGCTTATCTGAGTTACGTTAAATGCAGATTAAATCCCGGTACCGTGTCGTTTACATGTGAAGGGGAAAAAGGGGAATTTGAACACGCTGCGGATTCTTGCAAGATCTTCATGGAGGTCATAGCCAGCGCAAACAAGGCACTGGTGGAGCTGAATCAGACAGCGAGCGATCTGGATGCGATGCTTATTACAAGGGCTTTCCAGCTGGCTAGAGACATGGGAGTGAAAGATGAACAGGCCCTTATGAATGCTTTGTCCGAGGACGATGATCTGAGTGATTTTCTCGACTTAATTGAACCCGCATCTCCTCATTATGCCCCCCTGAGAAAAGAGCTCATGGTGTTGATGAATAAGGGTGAATACCCAGGTGGCCCCCCCAGATTTGGCAGCAAGACCTTGAGACCCGGGGATACGGGCGGGGAGGTGGTTGAGCTTAAGAAGAGACTTACGTGGGAAGGATACTATCACGGGCCGATAGATGAGCATTATGGCAGGTCTCTTAAACGGGCGGTGAAGGAATTTCAAAGGGCAAATGCACTGCAGGTTGACGGGATCGCCGGTCCGGAGACGAAACAGGCCCTTAAAACTCCCCTCAGGGAGAAAATCAGATACCTGAAACTGGCCCTGGCTCAGTTCAGGGAAGAACCCCTTCGGAACATTGAAAGAGGAATC
>JALXAI010000211.1 GCA_026992215.1 Desulfobacterales bacterium
TCGGTGAGCACGCCCCCTTCACCGTATCCCACATACCCGGGAGGAGATCCAATCAACCTGGATACCGTGTGTTTTTCCTGGAACTCGCTCATGTTGATGGTCACCATGAAGCGTTCTCCTCCAAAAAGCAGGTCCGCAACACTTAACCCCGTTTCCGTTTTTCCCACACCGCTGGGTCCAACAAGCAAGAAAACCCCAAGCGGTGCGTTGGGACTCGTAAGACCTGCCTTGGCCGACCTAATAATGCGGCAAATGGTGCCAAGCGCATGATCCTGACCCTTGATTCTGGCCTTAAGGTTATCTTCCAATTGAAGGATGCTCGCCGCTTCATCTCTCAACATCTTCCCCACGGGAATACCCGTCCAGTCTGAAACCACTTTCGCCACAATGTCCGTGGTCACTTCGTGGTGAATGAGCGGATCCTTCCCCTGTATCTTTTTAAGCTCGTTTACTGCCTCGTCATACTGTTTTCTGACTTCCTCGATGGATTCTTGATCATCCGCCACACCAGCATCATCCGGGGCTTCTTTTTTTTCTTCCTCCGTCTCCGATTTTCTGCCTTTTAGTTCCCGGATCTTTTCACGAAGTTCAAGAATTTTTTCAACTGCTTCTTTTTCTTTTGTCCATCTCGCGGAAATTTCATCTATTTGTTCTTTGACCGCGGCTATTTCCTTTTCCACGGCTTCCGTTCGCTCAGGTTCTATTTCGAGACCATCTTCCTTATCCCTCATAAGCGCCCTGTACTCGCGTTCAAGGCTCTGTAGTTCCCTTATCTTGTCTTCGAGAATATCCGGTTGCGTGGTCAGATTTATTTTTACTCTCGCCGCGCTGGTATCAAGTAGATCAACCGCCTTGTCAGGAAGCTGACGACCGGAAATGTACCTGTTGGAGAGCTCCGCGCAGGCCACCACGGCATCGTCTCGGACGATTACGTCGTGAGCCGCTTCGTACTTGTCTTTGAGCCCTCTCAGGATAACGATGGTATCTTCAGTGGTAGGCTCGTCCAGCTTAACAGGTTGAAATCTCCTTGCAAGCGCCGCGTCTTTTTCGAAATACTTTTTGTACTCCGACCAGGTGGTGGCAGCTACGGTTCGAAGTTCGCCACGAGCGAGAGCCGGTTTTAGAAGATTCGCGGCATCACCGCCTCCCGCAGGTCCACCCGCGCCAATCAGGGTGTGAGCTTCATCAATAAAAAGAATGATCGGCTTTGGCGAAGCCTTTACTTCGTTTATGACCGATTTCAACCTGTTTTCGAATTCCCCCTTCATTCCGGCTCCGGCCTGCAGTAATCCCATGTCCAGGCTAAGCAATTCAACATCCTTTAAAACCCGTGGTACATCGCCTTCCACTATTCTCAGGGCCAGGCCCTCCACGACGGCGGTTTTACCCACACCAGCTTCACCAACAACTATCGGGTTGTTCTTTCTCCTCCTCGCCAGGATATCCACCATCTGCCGGATCTCGGCGTCTCGTCCAAAAACCGGATCTATCTCCCCGTCTCTGGCCTTCTGGGTAAAATTGACGCAGAACTTCTCCAGAGCCGTTTCTCCCACCGGACGGCCTTCTTCGGCAGGGGCAGCAGCTCGCTCTTCAACAACCTCGGTTTCCACGGAATTTGCCAGGATGTCAAAGAACTCCCGTCTAAAGTCCTCCACTCGTATATTGGTAAGGGCATCGACGTACTTTCCCCACGTAAACCTGCCGGGATTATTCAGCAGTACCAGCAGAAGTGCCCCTGAGCGAATCTTCGGAAGGTTCAGGTCAACCGAGCCTACTAGCCATGCTTCCTGGATCCATTCGAGCAGTGAAGGCGAAAAAACAGGTTTTCCAGGGTTCCCGGATTTGAATTCCTCGATGGTTCTCTGCAACCCAGCTCCAAGCCGTCCCGG
>JALXAI010000212.1 GCA_026992215.1 Desulfobacterales bacterium
ATGCTTATAGGAAGGTTTTACGATGACCTGGAGATACATCGAGAAAGAAAGTATATTGCGGTCAGGTTCGTAGTGCCCCACAAGGTGATCTCCACATGCCGCGTAAACGGTGGGCTGAGAGATGATCTTAAAATGGTGTTTATCCATCAGGTTTGCGAGCCTGTCGACCATTATTCGGATCTGCAAGAGCTTGCAGTGAGTGATCCTCGGGCATATTTCAAAAAAATTTGCGGTGAGTATGAAATTCCGGGTAATAGTGCCTCTCTGGGTACCGCCGCTAACGTGAATTGTGCTTCAATCCGTATGATGTCTTTCCGGGATTTGGGTGTCCTTGCTATATGTACCGCGGGGGTTGAGGTAAATGCGGGTAGAGCCGGAGATCCGGCCGACATTTTTGAAAGCAATGGAAAGTTTGAGCCGATTTCGAAAGACGAAAAAAAGGAGCACGGAACGATTAACATAATTGTATGTATTAATAAGCCTCTTGCAAATGGAGCGATGGTGCGATCGGTAATAACCGCTACCGAGGCCAAGACGGCTGCTCTACTGGAGCTCAACATAAACTCGAGGTATTCCTGTGAACCGGCGACAGGTACGGGAACCGACCAGATTGCCGTTGCCAGCAAGCTGACGGATGAGCAACCCCTTACGGGCGCTGGGAATCATACGAAGCTTGGTGAGTTAATTGGCAGGACCGTAACGGAATCTGTAAAAGAGGCATTAAATTACCAGAGTAAACTAACACCGGAAAAACAAAGATCAATTGTTGCTCACCTGGAACGTTTCGGAATAAGTGCCGACAAAATTAAAAAAGGGGTCAAAAGATATTTGGCTCCGGATAAGGCCGTTTTGTTTGAAAAGAATTTTCCTGGGGTTGACCGTGACCCGATAGCAGTTGCGGCTACAGCCGCCCTGGTGCATCTGTGGGATAAAATAAGATGGAAAATACTCCCCGGAACGTGTCTGCCGGACATCCTGGTGATACATGGTGCCCATCTGGCGGCAGCCACGGCTTGCAATTACGATCGTTTGAAAGTTTACAGGGAAAGGTTGTCAGGGTGTGATTTTAAACTCAATGAAGGTTCTCTTTTTGAGTTGATCTGCAGAGCTATTGCCATGGGTTATGATGAAAAATGGAAGTGCGGTACGGAGACACGTTAATTGAATTGGCATCATCGCAAGAGGTAGTTCAATGAAGAAAGTTGTTATTGTTTTTTCCCTCGTAATATCTGTGTTTGTTTATACTGCCGTCGTTTTAGCTTCATCGGAGCATTCTCCCGCTGTAATTGAGGGGAAAGTTATCAAGGCCATAAAAATTGAGCAAAAGGCACAGGCGGATGTTGACAGCTGGGCGGAGGAGAAAAACAGGATTTTAACGGAGATTCAGCACCTTAAATACAGGAGTCAATGGCTTGAATTTCAAACTAAAAAGTACAGGGGATACATAGCGGAACAACAGGATATCCTTCGCGACCTAACCAGGAAAAAGGAAGAAATTGATAAAATAAAAATGAACCTGGAGCCCTTTCTGGAGAGGATCTACCAGCGGCTTCAAGGTTTCGTGGCAGGCGACTTGCAGTTTTTGCACGAGGAACGAACCGGGAGGCTGGAGTTTTTGAGAAGTTCTCTTGATGATTACCGGGTAAAACTGAGTGAAAAGCTACGACGAGTGCTGGAGGCACTGCAGGTTGAAGCGAATTACGGCAGGAGCATAGGAAAAACGGAAGGTGTTCTCAGCCTGGGAGGTGAAAAAAGGGAGGTTAATTTCATACGTGTCGGCAGGCTATCTCTATTTTTTATCTCCGAAGATCACAAAAAAGCAGGCTATCTTGTTAAGGAGACGGGGAAGTGGAAATTGCTGGATCGCAAGTACGCCAAGGAGCTTTCAAAGGCTATAGAGATGGCGGAAAGGAAACGAGCGATTGAACTGGTGGATCTACCGGTGGGTAAGTGGAAGAATGCGTCTTCGGCCGGACGTGAAGCAAAAAAGCAATAACAGGGGGCTAAGACAGGCCGCCATGTGCAAGAAGGAGATGGAGATCGGGGTGAAACGTCACGTAAAGATCTTTTCAAATAAATGGATGAAGTCAGTGGTTTTGTTAGGGCTTATAGTGCAGTTGTTTTTGGCACCTTCGGCCTCTGCCCGGAACAACAAATGGAACAGGGTGGTAACAGGGGTTAACCATGAGGTGGAGCAGGCAAAGGAGGATGCCCGGGTATCCGGCGAAATAGTCAAGGAGGAAAAAAGGGAGCTTCTTGGCGTGCTTAGCAGGTTGAGAGACAGTGTCGAGGTAAAAGAAAAAAAGCTTAACCAGCTAAAGGAAGAATTTGAAAAGCTCAGACAAAAGCAGGAAGCCATGGAGGAGCAGCTCCAGGCTGAGCAGGAAGACATTCACACCCTGGAAGGGGCCGTAAAGGCGTCGGCAAAGGATTTTGACAGGGTTGTTCAGACAAGCTTGATCACTCCGGAATATCCCGGGTTGATGAGAAAAGTTGAAGAACTTGCCACCAGCGAGAGGTTTCCCTCATACCGGGATATCCAGGAGCTGGTGGAGGCACTTTTTGCCTACATGAAGGCCTCGGGAGAGATTCTTAAAAGGGAAGGAAAGTTCATAGACAAAAGCGGCAGGGAAAGTACCGGAGAAATGGTCAGAATTGGTGACTTTATGGCCGTTTACCAAAAAAAGGGAGAGGTGGGATGTCTTCGGTACGATCCGTCAACCGGGTTGCTTATGGCCTACCCGGGCCACCTGCCCTGGACCGTGAGACGCCTTTTTAAGAAATACATCAGGGGAAGTGCCGCCCACCTGCCGCTGGATCTTTCTCACGGTGCCCTCTTCAAGGAACTTACCGTGGACAGGGGCATCATGGAATGGTTAAGCTCGGGGGGATTCCTGGTCTGGCCGATCCTTTTGATAGGTATCGTTGCCGCTGTGCTGATAGGAGAACGCATTGTTTTCCTGTCTCGCACAAAAAAGACTTCCGACAGGGTGACGTCAGAGATAGACAGGTTGATCCAAAGCGGTCAGTTCGAGGAATGCAGGAAGTTTTGCGAGAAATACATCAGGGTGCCCGTATGCAGGGTGGTAAGGTCCGGACTTGAAAATGTTTCAGCCTCCAGGGATGTACTCGAAAATGCCCTTCAGGAAGCAATACTGAAGGAATTGCCCGGGATTGAAAAGTTTCTCCCCACCCTTAACGTTCTTGCTGCCATAGCGCCTCTCCTGGGGCTGCTTGGGACCGTGACCGGAATGATCGACACTTTTCAGGTGATAACACGCTTCGGGACAGGCGATCCAAGGATGATGTCGGGAGGTATTTCGGAGGCGCTGGTAACTACTCAACTGGGCCTTGGGGTAGCTATTCCGATCCTTCTGATGCATCATTTCCTGGAAAGAAAGGCCGAGAAGATCATAGACGAAATGGAAGAAAAGGGAACAGCGCTTACTGTTACCATCCTTAAGGCAAACGAAAGATAGAACAGATGATGTCGCTTGCCGATATTGCTTTGACGGGATTCGAATACATCCGAAAGGGAGGAATAGTTATGGTACCCCTTGCAGGGCTCTCTTTCTGGATGTGGTTTTTGATAATCAGGGAACTGGTTGACCTTTACTCCTTCCGTAAAGAAGTTATTGTTCCACCTGAAATAGTGAAGAACTATGCGGGAGATGTTCATTCGATGAGAGGGTGGAAGGGCAGGCTCATGGAGGAGTTTTTAAACGGGTGTGTGTTTGAACCTGAAACGGACAAAAAGTTGTTGCTGACGATAGTCAGAAAACAGCTAAACCCGCTGGAGAAAGGAGCAAGTACCATCCTTATCCTGGCTTCAGTGGCTCCCCTTCTGGGGCTTCTGGGAACGGTTACCGGTATGATCACCACCTTTGACGTGATTTCGATTTTTGGCACGGGCAATGCCAGGGCGCTTGCCGCAGGCATATCGGAGGCGTTAATTACCACTCAAACCGGGCTCATAGTGGCCATTCCGGGATTGTTCATGGGCAACTTTCTAAGGAGAGAAATCGAGCGATTCGGTGATCGAATGGAGCGTTTTGGTCTCAGTTTTTACAGGATGATTGAAATTACATCCAGTGGATGAAGGGAAAAACGTACCGGAGATTGAAGATGTTGAAGGTTAGGTACGCCAGAAGGCGAAGAACGAAGGCAGTAGAGATCAACATGGCGCCACTGATTGACATGGTTTTTATTTTGCTGATTTTTTTCCTTGTCACCACCAGTTTTGTCAGGGAATCGGGGGTCGAAGTGCAGAGACCGGTGGCAAGAAGTGCCGTTACCAAGGAAAAAGTTAACCTGATAGTCGGTGTTACCAGGGACGGCATGATTTACATGGAGAATCATCCCGTGGACATCCGTTCCATAAGGGCAAGGATGGAGAGGTTCCTGGCGGAGACACCAGGGGGGGCCGTGGTCATCGTGGCGGACAAGGACAGCAAGACCGGCACGGTCATCAGGGTTCTGGACGAATGCAGGATGGCGGGCGTGAAAAACATCAGCATTGCCGCAAGGAAAGAGTCAAAATGAACGTGAGAACCGGGTGCAAATATGCTTTCGTTTTTTGCCTGGCAGTAGTGATAAACGCGGCATTCCTGTGGTTGGTGCCTTTGCTTTCGTACAATAACAGTGGGACGGTATCATCTCGTTCCCTCAATCCTATCAGTATCACCTTATACAAGCCACCTTCAGTTCCGGAGAAAAACAGGGAAAAGAGGGTAATTCGTACGGCTGAAATGAAACCCGGAAAGATTCCGGTGGTAATACCTGAAAGTCCCGGTAGACGAAAAACGAAACCAAGGCTTGAGTTACAAACTAGCATGTTTACGTTCGACATCAATCCCGGGCTTGAGCTGGGAATGAACGTTATTCCCCCGGCACGGCCGCAAACCGACTCCATGCCTTTTTCCGGGGAGTTCGGACCGGGGGAGGTTGACCAGGTGCCAAGGCTGTTGCACCGAGTGAAGCCCGTGTACCCGTACTCTGCAAGGATTCGGGGAATTACGGGGAGGGTCCTGGTGAAGTTTCTTGTCGATGCACGGGGTTATGTTCGCAATCCCACGATCTTAAAGGCAACCCCGAAAGGAGTTTTTGAGCAAGCGGTGCTGGATGTAGTGAGAAAGTGGAAGTTCAGGCCCGGTTATCGCCAGGGTCATCCGGTAGCTACCTGGGTAGTGCTTCCGATACAGTTCGAGCTCACTTCAGGGACTTAAGCCGGATGTACGTGATCGTGTGAAAATTTGCGAATGGGGAACCCAAGGGGTAGTTTTATCGAGGAATCGACCGCAAATGACGTTTTTTACTATAAGGTCGTGGACATCCATAAATAACAGGTGATTATGCGAATAAAGACTCTCTTACCGGTAATTTTCTTCCTGCTGTCCGCCCTGGCTCTTCAATGTACCCCGACGATGGCTGCACAGGATGTCACCATGTCCTACGTTTTGAGGTCGATGCTTGCCAGGGCTCAAAGGGAAGTTGAAAAAAAATCGTATAAACGAGCCGAAAAGATATTGACGGAGTACATAAACGATAAGTCAAACAAGCCGAATTACCTTGTATACTACCTGCTTGGAAATGTATTTTACCTGGAAAACAGGAAAAAGGATGCCTACAAGGCCTATCGTGAAGCCTGTAAACTTAACCCTTCTTATCAACCTGCCTGCATTAACCTTGCAAAGATGAACTACGATGCGGGAAAATACGGGGAAGCCGGCGACCTGTTTCTAAGGGCGTACAGGTGTTCCGGGGAGCCTGATCCCGAGATTCTCTACGAGGCAGGGGTTGCATATTTCCAGGGCAAGCTATACAGGAACGCAAAAAAGGTTCTGGCGACGTTACTAAAAGAGACAAAAGACAAAAAGGAAAAATATGTGCGGTTGTTTGTCCATACCTGCATCGAACTGAAGGAATGGGACACGGCCGAGCGCTACATGCTGTCGCTTATTGAAAAAAACAGAATAAATGCTTCTTACTGGAAATTGCTTGCACGGATCAGGCTACGGAAGGGGGATTACAGGGCGGCGGCCGGTTCCCTCGAAGTTGCGTACCGTCTTGATCCTCCGGAGGCCGGCAGGTGGAAAGAGTTAGCGGAACTCTATCTTTACATGGGAGTGCCTCTTAAGGCGGCAAGGTGCCTGGAAAAAGCGTATGCCCCCTATCCGTCCCCCCGCCAGCTGGACGAGATTGCCAGGGCTTATGCCCGGGCAAATCGCCTGAAAAAAGCGGTGAGTTGCTACGAAAATGCCCTGAAAAAGGAACCAAAAGAAGCCCGTTACCTGGAGGTCGCCAAGCTCTATTATCAAAATGGCATGTGGAAAGAGGCGGCGGAAATGTTGAAGAAGTGCATACAAATCGATCGGGCAAACGGTTTTGCCCACCTTCTTCTCGGTTACTGTGCGTGGCAACTTAATGATGTCGGGCTCGCTATGAAGGAGTTGAGCGAGGCGTCGAAATGCAAGCGCTACCGCCATCAGGCGCTGACTGCCAGGGACATGTTAAAAGAAACCATAACCTGCTGTGACCGCCATCAACAGTAGATTCATTCTTGCGCAGGCGATCACTGGTACCAGGTATAAACTCGAAGTGGAAGGAAAAAATGG
>JALXAI010000213.1 GCA_026992215.1 Desulfobacterales bacterium
CATCCAGAGCCAGCGTGAGCGGCACCACCGTTAGTAGCGCAACGTCGTTGGTAACAAGCATGGATAGAACAGCAGTAAGAAGTATGAGTTTCTGTGAAAGCCATTTTCCGCGTTCAAATTTTGCGGCCACATTATGCAGAACATGGGTACTTTTAAGGCCTTCCACGATAACGAGAAACACAAGGAGAATATAAACTACTTTAAAATCGGTTTCTTCGTAGCAGGGAAAGCGACGAAGATAAACGGAAGTTATTATAACGCCCAGCAGACTGGCTAAAAGCAACCACTCTTTCAGAAGCTTCCTCGATAATCTACCTACCATATGCACGCATTTCCTGGTCTACCGGATAATCAGGCACAACATGAATTCCATCCTGGAAAACTTTAACGTGAGCTACAATCTTACTTTCGTACGCCAGCGGAACAACCCAGCACTTTTCTCTGTCGCGAAACTCGGCTCCGTTGAGCACCCTTAAACCAGCAACAATCCTCGGAAGTACTTGCTTTATACTATCAAGTGGTAATTGAGCCTCAAAAACGAAGGGGTGATACCCTTTAGGAAGTACGGAACCATCCGTGGGGTCAAACTCCAAGCACCCGACGGCTACATTCCTGTAAAGGATCGCAGCTTTGAAGACCACGTCTCCAGCAGGTCCCTTGTGCACCCAGACCTTCCAGGAACTGAAGTATTTCGCCGCTTCCCGAACCGTCTTTACGGCAAGGGCTG
The DNA here is from genome assembly GCA_026992215.1 of Desulfobacterales bacterium. GTDB lineage: Bacteria > Desulfobacterota > Syntrophobacteria > B119-G9 > B119-G9 > B119-G9. Next base: position 728 of record JALXAI010000213.1, read on the forward strand.
CGTTCGATAGCAACTTGCTCACCCCCGCCTCGCCTTCTCCCGGTGCAGGTTCATCAGCGCGAGGAGGTGGTGGAGACACGGATGAGGTCGCGCCGGGTGCTCGAGGAGGCGGTTGAGGTGGTAAAACGCCAGCGCCCGGTCCAGGGGGTGGTTCCGGGTGATCCTTTACCCGGCTTACTCCGCAAGGTATTCCCTCAGCCGGATATACCCGCATATCCAGAATAGGTGGTCCCGCTCCTTCTTTTGCCATGGTCACACCTCCCGTTAAAAAGTATGCGAAAACCAGGAAGCAAGGCAGCAAAGACGCTACATGTTTTAAGGAAAGTATTCTAACCGGTTTCGAACTCCTTATAAACCCTAACATAATCATTTTCCTACCTTCCAGTGGTATCAGTGAGCTTTTCTATTTTTTTCTCCACCTCTTTTAATCGTTCGTTCATATCGTTTATTGCCTCATTTAAATGTCCCGGAGAATCCGGGCGACTTTTTTCTTTCTCCTTCCACAAAACGTATACCAGAACAGCAACAACTATGATGAACAACCACCCAGCGTCAAAGATCTCGCGGGGCCCCATGAGCGGAGGACCTGGAGCCACGGCACAACCCGCCAGCAATAAACAGCATAAAGCCAGGAAAGAAGAAGGGACAAAATGTTTCATCTTTAAGCACCCACTTTCATGAAGATCAACCTGTTCATTTTATTCATTGCTCAATTCCTTCGCTTTCCATGTTAACTCTCAAAGGTTAAGAAATCTCGAAGGAAAGATTAAAAAAAGATTAAGTTTTCAGGGGAACCTGCCATTTGGGGCAGTATCCGGGAACTTTGCCGGAGGGGAACAAGACGCCACGGTATTTCAATCTGCTTACCTGTACGGAAGCTCTATTACAAACCTTGTCCCCTCGTTTACCTTGCTTGAAACCGTAATTTTCCCCCCATGAGCCTCCACCATCGTTTTCACCAGGGTCAGCCCAAGCCCTGACCCTTCTGGCCTTTTCTTCCATCCTGAGACTCCCTTTCCCCGGTAGAAAGGCTCGAATATTCTTGGCAGGTCTTCAGGCAGGATACCGTAACCATTGTCTTCTATCCAGATTTGCACAGCATCTACACCCAGTCTCCATCCCAATGTTAAACGACCACCTTCATCGGTATGTTGAACCGCGTTTTGAACGAGGTCAAACACTATCTGTTTCAGCAAATGAGGATCCGCTTTCAACGAGACGTACGGTCCTTTTTCCAGCAACACTTTCCGACCGGAAGCAATCAGCTTGACCTGCTTCAGAGAACTTTCGAAAAAATCGCTCAAAACAACATCTTCCTTGCAAACATTTACAGAAATCTCCAGCCTGGCAAGGTCAAGCAACTTCTCACAAAGCTCGCCAAGCCTTACCACTTCTTTATACATTCCCTGGCAAAGAGTGGCGACACTCCCTGGATCATCCTGTGCCCCTCGTAAAAGTACTTCGAGAGACCCTCTTATAGCGGTAAGTGGTGTGCGAAGTTCGTGCGCGGCACTTGCGACGAATCTTCGTTGCGCCGAAAAGGCAGCTTCAAGTCTCTCTACCATCTTATTGAAGGCTTCCGCCAGTTGCCCCACTTCATCGGAACGCGCGGGAAGATCGATTCTCTGGTCAAGCCTGCCCTCAGTTATGTTCTGGCATGTTACAATCATCTGTCTGAGTTCGCTGAGGGCGGATGAAATTGCAAGAAGTCCAAGGATGGTACCAAGCAGCAGCGTAATGATTGTCCCGGCGGCCAGAGTGATACCATGGCGATAGAGGATGGCTTCCACCCGGGCCAGGGGAGAACTTAATTGAACTGCACCAAGTACACGATCACTACCGGGCCCGCTCCGTAACGGAATCAGGATAACCAAAATATGCTTATCATTTTTCGAAAGTATGTAGGTGACCTCATTTTCACCAGACAGCGCCTGACGGTAATAAAAAGGATCGGGAGACGGTGGCGCGGGTTCTTCTTTGAGGAGCTTGCCAATGGCCAGAATTTTGCCCCGTTTATCCAGAACAAGAGCCACGGTATTTCGGGAAGTAAGATCACGAGCCATAAACCTGGCGATTTTCCGAAGATAATCCTCGGAAACGATATCCCTGTTTTTTTCGGAGACTTTTTTTCCGTACAGCCAGTGTTCTATAACGGGTTTGGCAGTGGCACGAATGTAAGATGCCGTATTTTCAATTAGCAGGTTGCGAGTATCCACGAAAAACGTTGCGCCGAGAATTGTCAGAAGAAGAGCAAGTAATCCCGCGTACACAATGGTCAGTCGAAGTCTGAGGGAAAGACCTTTCCACATTTCTCAGTCACCTTCCTCGGGGTAGAAAGCATAACCCACACCGTAATGGGTGCGTATGAGTCGCGGGGGTTTGTCGCCCAGCTTGTTTCTCAGGTGACTTACGTGAACGTCCACAATATTCGTTTCCCCCGGATAGTCATATCCCCACAGCCTGTTGAGCAAGGTTTCCCTGGTAAAGACCCTCCTGGGGTGCCGCATGAAAAGTTCCAGTAACGAAAACTCCCTGGGAGTAAGAGTAAGCCTTTTACCCCCCTTGAAAACTTCCCTTGTCTCTGTATTTAACACGATATCCACCACTCTCAGCTCGGTAGTTTTCACCGCTCGCCCGCTGCGCCTCAAAAGCGCCCTTATTCTTGCCAGGAGCTCTTCAAAGCTGAAGGGCTTCGTCAGGTAGTCATCGGCTCCGGCGTCCAGTCCCTCCACCTTGTCCGATATCTCTTTTTTAGCCGTCAACATCAGTATGGGAATACTGGTGCCCCTTCTTCGAAGCCGCCTGCATACCTCAAAACCGTCTTTGTCCGGAAGCATGATGTCAAGTATTATCAAGTCGGGATTTGACTCACGAGCAGAATCAAGACCTGTTACGGCGTCCTTTGCCACGGTAACCCCGTAACCCTCATATTTCAACCCTGTTTTCAAAAACTCGGCTATCGTATCTTCGTCTTCGATCACCAGTATTTGCGTCTTCCTGGAAGATCCGCAACTTACATCGAACCCTTCCCTTGTCATTTTCTTAACCCCGTATCACCCGGAAAAACCAAAACGAAAAACCACTTTCTTATCGGGTTAATATAAACACATACACGTTGCTTTCTCAACATTCGGATCCGTTAAAAGGAATATTCGAATGAAAAGAAGCACGTACCAGGTGCCACGGCCTGCGAATTTGCTTGGAATTGTCGAGGCCAGGCGGCTGTTTTTATATGCTGCCGCAAATCCTTCTTTCCAGGCTCCCATGGCAGCAACGGACCATTGTTTTCCAGCACAGGGGGACCGAACGTCTTGAACTTTTGTGCCCCTGGGGTTACCAATTAGTTAGGTAGGAATCATAACACCGGGAAAGGATGAAGATCATGAAATCAAAATTTTTCGGACTCGTCGCGAGCACGATAGTGCTACTACTTCTGGTGATCTTACCCGGATGCGTTACCGTGGATAAAATGCTATCGAAACAGCCGGAACACGTGGATCACTTTGAGCACTTCCTGAATTCACCGGACGTGAACATTTACTGGAACGCGGAAAAAAGCAAAAATTACATAACAATTTACGGGGTGTTCCAGGACAATTACTACACGGATCTCAGCTGGGTAAACCTTTACGTTGATTTGCTTGACTCTGAAGGAAAAATATTAAAACGGCAGTATCAATTTTTCCTTGATGCCAGGCCTGACCAGATGCTACCCTTCAGGGTAACTTTCCCCAATTTCAGGGACGCAAAAAGGGTGAGATTTTCCTTCGATTATAACTACGCCGAGTGGAAAAGCTCGGTTAGCAACTATGGAATACTGGAAAGCGACCTTTGGGATTGAAGACAACAGGGTCAGCCTGAAATTTCCTGCCTGCGTTTCCAGCATTCAATAAGTGAGAGTGCAAGAAGAGCGCACCTTTCGGGGAGGCTCTTCTTTATCATGTATTCCTCTTCCGAGTGATCGAAGTCACCTACCGGACCCAATCCATCGACCACGGCAATTCCCCTGCCGGCGATAAGGTTGGCGTCTGAAACTCCGCTTCTGAACTCATCTCCTATATCCAACCCAAGGCTCTTGCCTACCTGTCGAACTAAACGGTAAAGCCTCCTGTTACCCTCGGTCTGAGGCATCGGCGGGCGTTCCGAGACAATCTCAAAACGACTTTCAACCCCGGGAACATCTTTTTTGTCGGCGATCTTTCCGATGCTTCGAATAACCTGTTCCCTCTGTTCGGGAATCATGTACCGTACGTCTACATCAGCCAGAGCGTGCTTGGCCACCACGTTGGGCGCGGTACCTCCCTCAAATTTTCCCACGTTGAATGAGATACCCTGTTTAACATCATTTAATGCTTCTACTTCGATTATTTTATGGGCCAGCCCAAGGATAGCGCTAGGTTTGACCTTGCCGGCAAAAGCAGCGTGGCCTGCTCCGCCTTCCGCAGTCAGTCTTATTCCTATCTTCCCCTTCCTGCCTGTAACAATACTTCCGTCGAGGGAACCGCATTCCAGGACAAAGCCGAAAATACTTCGATCCGCAAGCTCTTCGATAATATTGCGCGAACTCGGGGAACCGATCTCCTCGTCGGAATTGAACAAGAACCGAACAGGTATAGTTTTATCAAGTCCCGCGGAAATAAGGGCTTTCAGGGCAAACATCCCTGCAACAAGTCCGCCCTTCATGTCGATTACCCCGGGCCCGTATGCTTTCTCTTCGTCTTCCCTGTACCAGTTAAAAGAGGTATCGGGAGGAAACACGGTATCGGTATGCCCGGTAATCAAAATGTGCCTTTCACATTCGTCCGCGGCTGACGTGGATACGATAAGATGATTCCCGTATTCCTGCTGGATTACCTCCCGGACGTTCAAGGGGGTATTCTTGAAAAAACTTGATATAAGGCGGACAACTCTATCCACTCCTTCCTTGTTGCGGCTACCGCTCTGGATCAAAACCATGTCTCTCAGCAGCGAAAACATCTGCCCTTCGTGGCTGGAGACAAAATCTGGTATATCCCTGCATATGTCCATGGCTCATTTACCGTACCTGGCAAAAGCATACCTGTCGTCGGCATATACATCAGGATCGGCATCCGGGTACGCCACCTCTTCGCCCGACCACGGCTTTCTCAAAATGATATTACCGTTATCCCTTCTCACAACGTTTGAACGGTGAAGGGGAATCTTGCCTCCGGCAGTTGCTATGTACCGAGGGATGGCATCACCGCTGATGTTACCATACATGCTCTCTATTATATCCTGGCCAACATCAACGGGCACCCTCAGGTGACTGAACTGGGGATTTCGAAAACTGCAATTAAACACGTAGTAAGGCCGGATGTAGGCTTCATGAATCGTCTCGCATAGCTTCCACATCTTGGTCCTGGTGTCGTTTATACCCTTTAACAGCACAGCCTGGTTCATCACGGCGCTGACCCGTTTTGATATTTGCTTAAAGGCTTCCCTCGAAACCGGAGTAATTTCCTGCGCGGTATTTACCTGGGTTACCACGCGAAGGGGCTTTATATCGTTGCTCTCTTCGAGAATGTCAAGCAGTTCACTGTCCACTCGCATGGGTGAAGTCACGGGGATCCTGGTGCCAAGCCTTTTCATTCTCACGTGATCGATCTTGTCCAGTTCGCCGAGCAACCATCGTATCATGTCGTTCGGCAAGATGAACGCGTCGCCTCCCGTAATAAGCACGTCACGAATATAGGCATCTTTCCTGATGTAATCCAGAGCCTCTCTGTATGCATCCCTGGAATAGATACGATCTTTTTTGCCTATGTGGGCAATGCGAAGACAATGAGTGCAATACATGGCACACATATTCGTCGCTTTAATGGTAAGAACCCTGGGATAGAACTGGTCTA
>JALXAI010000214.1 GCA_026992215.1 Desulfobacterales bacterium
GCCTAACCCCTTGATTTTATTGATGCCCTCGGCAGGACTCGAACCTGCGGCACCCGGATTAGGAATCCGGCGCTCTATCCTCCTGAGCTACGAGGGCTAGAACATACTCATTATCTCGTAGCATTACGGTCATTTGTTGTCAAGATGTATGTATGGCATTCGGGCAAGAGAGAGTGCACATTTCACCACCTCTCCAGCATTAGCACAAATATCAGAAAATCATCGCAATCACAGCGCCCTCATCCATTCAGGCTTAAGTGCCACCTCCCCTCTCAAAGCAGCATCTATCAAAGCCAGTACCCTTTCTTTGTCTTTGGGCATTCTGGCTTTAATAGGAAGATAATTCGATGCGTGATTTGCCATAAAGAGACCTCTTGTCATGTTCGTAGACTCAAACATTTCTCTCAGTTCGCCCAATAGCTCTCTCTCATTCATCAGCTCAAAACGCCCTTCCGCCAGATCTCTTGCCAAGGGGGTACCGGGAATGATCATAACAGTCAAAGCCCCAACGTAATCAGGTTCTATCGCGCTGAGCAGTTGTCCTGTAGCGTGCGCGTGCCTGCTTGAATTTTCCCGACCTGCTATGCCTAAAAGCACTGTCACCGAGAGTTTGATTCCCGCTTTTTTTACTCGCCGACCCTGTACGAGGAGATTTTCAGCGGAAGTACCTTTTTTAACCTTTTTCAAAGTTTCGTTATCTCCACTCTCCACACCCAGATATATAATGCCAAGTCCTTTTTCCCTGAGTTCCTCCAGCTCTTCATCCGTTTTCATTTTGATACTCTTAGCATTGGCATATGTCCCAACTCGCCGTACCCAAGGAAGGTGTTCGCGAATCATGTCCAGTATCCAGACTAGTTTCCTCTGAGGAATTATTAGGGCATCACCATCTATCAAAAACAACCTATGTTGATTTTTCATGTACCTGGACGCAAAAAGAATGTCACTTAGAATGGTATCATCATCTTTAATTGCAAATCGCTTGTCTTTGTAGCTTCCACAAAAAGTACACTTGTTATGAGAACAGCCCAGAGTTACTTGTAGCAAAATACTGTTAGCCTCGCTGGGAGGTCTAATAATCAAGCCTTCGTAGTGCATAGCATCAGCAGTCATGTGCCTCTCCACCTCAATTGCCCGATTGCTATATCTTTTTTCAAATCGTGCTTACAGAATTTGGATAATTACCAAAAGCCTTTTCAGCCTTCCAATCTTATCATACCTTTAGTAAAACACAGTTCAGGAAGCCTTGGTTTCTCTTTCATAACTCTCATCCTTTTTTCTTTTTCAGCCATAGCTTCGGCAAATCGTTCAGGATTTCTCAACGGTGCCTCGTAACCATACTTTTCCTTTAAAATTTCTTCATAACCTTCTGTCACATGAACAACTGCATGATCGAAGAACCTTACCAACAAGAACGAAGTTTCCAAGATCTGATTAAGGTCAAGACTCGATGTAACGTCTCTGTGAGCGGTTATGAACTCCCAAAGTTTTCTCTTGGTCAGGTACAACGCACTTACCACCTCCGGTAAAGTTATACCTTGTTCAAAACGTCGTTTACCAAGGTCTCGATAGTGCTTTTTTACCTCACCTCTGTCATCGTCTTCACTCAACCAATAGCTAAATCGGCTGCATATATCATAAATCATGTCCAGTAAAGTTTTTTCATCAATGTTATGATAGGATTTTGTCGTGGGATGAGACAATATCTCGTTAACAATGCTTTTTGATAATTCAGCGGCATTGCCCTGAATAAGGTCTACGATTCTTCTTGTCAACATGGCTACCCCCTTTTCCTTGTTGAAAGTTCTCTTTAACTAACCCCCAGAGATTTGTAATAACCCAGCGTGGTATAATAAATTGCGAAATCAAAGAACCGATTTAGGTAAGTAATGAAGTCTATTCCCGAGTTCAACTCTACCGGTGCGTCCATAATTCCCTTTTCCAAGACAGCGTCCCATACATGCTTTTTAGTGAGGATAAGCGATCGTACAAGTTCTGTTATAGAAAACCCTTCCATTCGTCGCCTCTTACCTATCTCCGTGTAGTAGGATTTTACATCACCCATTTCAGGATCCCTTAGCAGCCAGTAGCCCAGTCGACTGTAGAATGCATGAATATCTTCGTACAGCACCTTATCATCCAGTGTCTGAAATGACTTTGTGTCCGGATCGCTCAATAATTTTTCCTTGAGATCTTCGGCCATGGATTCAGAGTTTTTTTCAATCATCTCTATCATCTTCTCAAGCATGGTCCCCTCCTTTCTCTAAATGTTGCATTGACATCCGACCATTAACCCGAGCCAACATCACCAAACGGTGTTTACTATAAGTATATTCCGAGATCTTCTATTGTTCTACCTTGTGCTGAATTTTCTTTACCACCTCGATTTATTTTGATACCTTGATTCTCCCGATTCTTAATCGTTGCAATGATTGAAATATCAAGGAGCAAAAATGATCATAGAACAATTGGAAGTAGGAAATTTTGCAGTTTTCGCGTACATAATCGGATGTGAGAAAACCGGTGAAGGAATAATCGTTGATCCCGCCGATGAAGTCGACAGGATTCTTCGGACAGCCGAAAGGAAAGGGATAAAAACCATAAAATACATTGTTAATACACATTGTCATGCGGACCACTGCGGAGGTAATCGTGAATTGAAGGAGAAAACAGGCGCGCAGATAGTTATTCACGAAGACGACGCGGAGAGGCTCGCCAATCCTTCGCCTTTTATTCTTCAACTGTTTAACTGCGAGGCATCACCGCCCGCCGACATAACCGTGAGTGATGGAGAAACAATAGAATTCGGAAACGAAGCACTTCAGGTCATTCATACACCAGGTCATACCCCGGGCGGAATGTGCCTTTACACTCCAGGACATGTAATTACCGGAGATACACTTTTCGTTGGAAGCATAGGCAGAACGGATCTCCCCGGCGGATCCATGAACACGTTACTCAATTCGATACGGACGAAATTGCTTGTACTCCCTGACGATACCATTGTTTACCCGGGCCACAACTACGGTTCCTTTCCGAAATCAACTATAGGACAGGAAAAAAGGTTCAACCCGTTTCTCAGGTAGTAACCCCGCGAGGTGGGCTTTTAAGGAACGTTATCCTGGTGCAAGCTGGTAATTTTCCTTTCATCCTGCGCCTTGCGATGCTTTTCCCTGCTTGCCTGGAGACGATAGTTGCCTGCCCGCCTGCGTACTGTCCCCTTCCAGTTCAAGGAAGGCTCCCCTGGTAACCAATATATTTGCCCCACCTCTTCCTGGAACGGGTTGCCCCGATGTGCCTGCCGGAAATGGGGACGGGACCCATCGCCAAGCCGGGGGAAACGGGCGATTTCCCGCATACGATTTCAGGGAAAACCCAAACCGCTATTTCTTCAGAGACTTTTTCGTCCCTTGTTTTGTCAAGTAACGGGTTATAAACGTCAGTATGAACTAGCCCTGAGAAATCCTTCCTCTGTACAGACAAGACAAGGCAAATGCTTTCTTTTGATATTGCTTTACAATCAAAAAGAGGTGAAAATAAAGCAAATACATCCAGGAGGGGGCATTTGGAGAAGTCCGGCAACAAGCGGGAATTCGATGCATGGAACGACCTTGTCCGGGCTGCCGGATTCCGGGCAGCAGCAGTCGCCTTTTTAAAAGAACAGCTGACCGCCGCAAGAGACAGGCACAAACTCAAAAGCACCATAAAGAGGCTCCGCAAGTATGAACCGGACCTTGAGATCGTCAAGCATCTACTGAAGAACCACCACTGGAAAAACACCGTTGAGAAGATAATAGAAGATTTGCCTCACACTAACGCCGATCCCGAAGTTCTTTTTGTTTTCAGGGGAGGCGGGAACGTGCCAACCGTCCCGGCGGCGGACGGGAAGAAGATATATTTCGGCAGTGGCCAGACTCTGTACGCCATTGATGCCGTGTCGGGACAGGTATCATGGAGAAAGAGAAACCCTCAGAAGTCATGGTACCCGGTGTTTCTTGATAAAAAAACGCTTTATGCTTCTTCCGGAAGGAACATGTTTGCCATCGAAAAAAGAAGTGGCAAAGTTTTATGGGCCTTTCGATCCGATAAGCACTTAACCGCGCCCTTATGTTCCAACTCGCTGGTTTTCGCGGGCACCCTGGAAGGTACGTTGTATGCTTTACACTGTCAGAGCGGAAAAAAACTATGGACTTTCAACGCCGCCAGGAGAATTGACGTTGCCACGGGCACCTGGAATAACATTGTTCCGGCAGTATCTGAAGAGGGTGTTGTCTATGGGATCAGAAGCACTGACGGAGAGTGTGCCTGGCACTTCCGGGCGCCAGGCAAAATAGGAAGTCTTCCGGCAGTTGGCGAAGGACTTGTGGTGTTTGGAACTGAAAATCATAAAATCTGCGCGCTTCTGGCGAACAGCGGTCAACTGTTCTGGGAATTCACCACGAAGGGCAGAGTTTACGCCACGCCCTGCATATCAGACAATATCGTGTACTGCGGTTCAAGGGACAGGCACCTCTACGCGCTGGACGCCGAAACCGGAAAAGAGATCTGGCGCTTTAAATCCCTGGGTTATGTTTCATCTCCGACGATCCAAGGCAAAATGGTCTATTTTTCAACACCGGGTCGAATTTATTCCGTAAGCGCGGAAGACCATAAAATGAGATGGTGTTTTCCACTCGGTTTTCCGGTGGCAACTCCTCCCGTTTTACACGGTCGTTTCCTGTATACCGGAACCGTCGAAGGACAGATGCTGTGCCTGAGATTGACCGAAAATTTAAATGAACAAACAGCAGCCATTGTTTTAAAGAAATTCCTGAAAGACTATTGAAAAAAGTTATCTGACCTTTTTTAAGAACGGAGTACCAGCCTGTGATTGATATTGAAATTACAAAAGAGCGCTTGAAGGCACATCTGAAAGCGCTAACTGTTGAGATCGGAGAAAGAAGTGTGCGCTACCCTAGAAATCTTACCAGGACAGCCGAATACCTGGAAAAGTTCTACAGGGGAATCGGGCTACCCGTGGAAAGGGAAACATATAAATTCCGGACCGAACAGGTAGCCAACATCGTATCTTACTTACAACAGAAAAATACCGCATCACGCAATTATATCATAGGCGCTCACTACGATTCGGTCGTGGGAACGGTGGGAGCCGACGACAACGCCAGCGCGGTAGCGGTGCAGCTGGAGACGGCAAGAGAACTTAAAGGGCTTTTTCAAAAAAGTGTTACCGACCTGAAGGTAAAATTCGTCTCTTTTGCACTGGAAGAGCCCCCCGCGTTCGCGACACGCCACATGGGCAGCAGGGTCCACGCAAAAAGGTGCAAAAAGGCAAAAGAAAAATTGGAAGGCATGATCTGCCTCGAGATGGTCGGTTACACGTGCCACGAACCCGGTTGCCAGAAGTACCCATTTCCGCTCATGTTCATGGATTTTCCGAAGACCGGAGATTACATAGGGATTGTCGGCAATCTTCGTTCGAAACGGCTAACAGAATCCATATACAACGCGTTCGCAAAAAATCCGAACCTTCCGGTTGTAAAACTTACCGTTCCTCTCGGAGGATATACTCTGCCAGCGGTGGGACTGAGCGACCATTCTTCTTTCTGGCACCAGGGCTACAGGGCTGTCATGATCACGGACACCGCCTTTTATCGGAACCCCCACTATCACAAACCCAGTGATACCATGGATAAACTCGATTTTAACTTTATGGCGGAAGTGGTAAGAAGCCTGGTAATATTTTTCAATGAAATCTTATAGATTTATTAAGCCGAAATTTTAAAGGGCTCCATTGACGGGTACATCTACCTTATAATCCTGACCAGGGTGAGAGGGTAGCGATAAGGTTCGCCGTTACTGGTTCTAACACCAGCTATAACCACGAAGACAATATCGAGTATCGTCAAAAATATCAAGAAGCTCACACCCTTGATCGACAGGCCGATTGCAGCAAGCACCACGCCGTATAGGGTCATTGAAATCTGAAAATTCAGCGATTCCCTGCCGGCATCGTCAACAAAGTTGGATTCTTTTCTTTTCAGCAGCCATACAACCAGCGGCGAGACGAGGTGTCCGAAGGGGAGCCACAGATCGGAGCCCGTTGGAACCCACCAGATAATCCCCAGCAGTGCAGAGAAGTGACATAGAGATGCCCACGTAAGGTGATTTTCGTTTCCGTTTTCACTCATAGCCACATTCCGTTACCGAGAAAAGGAGCAAACCGGCGAGCGCACAGTTACTCGCCTCCCTTTTCCAGCGCCACCATCAACTCGGGAACCGTCTTCTTGGGACTAATTTTGTACCAGGCATTCAATATCTTGCCCGATTCATCTACCAGGAACGCAGATCGAATGATTCCTTCCACCGTCTTCCCATACATTTTCTTTTCGCCCCACGCACCATAAGCCTCGGCTACTTCGTGCGCTTCGTCGGAGAGAAGAGGAAAACCGAGGTTGTGCTTTTCATCGAACTTCTTCTGCCTCTCGGGTGGATCCGGGCTGATGCCCACGGCAACAACGTTGAATTTCTCAAGGTCTTTAAGTGCCGAACTGACACTCTTGGCTTGAGTGGTTCATCCGCTTGTCATGGCCT
>JALXAI010000215.1 GCA_026992215.1 Desulfobacterales bacterium
CATCGCCGCCTGGTATATGCCGGTGTGTCCCACCATATCTCCATTGGCGTAGTTCATCCTTACCAGGTCATACTTCCCCGTGCTCATTTCCTCGATGGTCCGGTCGGTAATTTCAGCGCTTTTCATCCATGGTCTTAATTCAAACGGCACCACGTCCGAAGGAATTTCAATGTAGGTCTCGAGTTTTTCATCAAACTTTCCCGACCTGTTCCCGTTCCAGAAATACGTTACGTGTCCGAATTTTTGCGTCTCGCTTATGGCAAGTTGCCTGATACCCCGCTTGCAGAGGAGTTCCCCCATGGTCTTTTCAATGTGCGGCGGCTCCACAAGGTAGTGCTTGGGTATATGCAGGTCACCGTCATACTCCATCATGCCAGCGTAAGCCACCCTGGGGAGCGGTCCGCGATCAAACTTGTCGAAGTTTTCCTCTTCGAAGGCCCTGCTTATCTCTATGGCCCTGTCACCCCTGAAGTTAAAAAACACCACCGAGTCCCCGTCTTCGATTTTCCCCACGGGGCCCTTTTCATCCACGATCACAAACGGTGGCAGGTCCTGATCGATAACCCCGGGTATTTCCTTTCGATAGGTTTCGATGGCCTCACGGGCGGATCTAAACCCCCTTCCCTCCCCCTTTACGTGGGTTCGCCAGCCGGTGGCAACTATTTCCCAGTTCGCCTCGTACCTGTCCATGGTGGTGGTCATTCTCCCTCCACCGCTGGCGACCCGGTAATCCACCGAGCAGTTGCTGTTTATTTTCGCCAGGAAATTTTCAAGGTCATCCACGTATCGGAGGGCCGAGGTTTCCTCAACGTCCCTGCCGTCGAGAAGAATATGTATCCTGGCAACGGGGACCCTGTCCTCGCACGCCAGGTGTTTCAGCATGGCCTTCAGGTGATCGATGTGACTGTGGACATTTCCGTCGGAAAGAAGCCCGATGAAGTGGAACTTCCCGTTATTTTCCCTGCAATAATTAACGAGCCATTTCCACGTTTTACCCTCGAAGATCCTTCCCGAGGCTATTGACTCGTTAACCAGCTTTGCCCCTTGAGGATAAACACGCCCCGCACCAATGGCATTGTGCCCCACTTCGGAATTACCCACGTCCTTATCCGAAGGCAGTCCCACCGCGGTTCCATGAGCCTGGAGCAGGGTGCAGGGACAATTAGCCATGAGCCAATCAAGGTTAGGCGTAAGCGCATTGGCTACGGCATTCCCTTCCTTTTCCTTCCTGTAACCAACACCGTCCATTACGACTATCAAAAGTGGCCTCGGGCTTCTTCCTTCCAGGTAACCGTATTTCGCGTAACTCATTCAATTCCCCCGCTATTCCTTTTCGTTCGGCTCTAAAATTTGACAGATTTGCAAATTTCCTCGTATTCTTTGACTTCTTCGGGAGTCAGTTCTCGTCTGAACAGCTTCTTATTGACCAGTATCGGGATATTTTCGTGAAGAGCGAGAGCCACCGAGTCGCTCGGTCTCGCGTCAATCATTTTTTCTTCATCGCCTACCCTGAAAAATACCCGCGCATAATACGTATTTTCCTTCATATCCCAAATTTCGACCCTGTCAAATTCGATACTCGCTTCGCTCAACAGCTTCAGGTAAAATTCATGGGTAAGCGGCCTTTTAATGTCTATGAGGCCTTTTTCCTTGGCAATCGCAGTCGCCTCGGCATCTCCCACGAACATAAGAAAATAATACTTTGCGTCTTCGCTTTCTTTTAACACGACCATGTTACCGGCCGTTCTGTCGGACTTGAGATAAACTTCCTTTATTTCGATAAATTCAATTTCTTCCATCGGCTACTCCCTTCTACTTCTCAATGTGGTCCGCCGCCACTCCAGTCGCTCCATCGGTTTTTTGCTTTTTCCGGGGTTGATAACTGCACAACGGTTCCGGGCCAAGGTAGTTGCCGGTAGCCTCGTAGGCCCTGGCCCGACATCCCCCGCAGACTTTTACGTATTCGCACACGCCGCATTTGCCCTCGTACCTGCCGAAATCCCTGAGCGTGGCAAAAATCTCCGATTTTTTCCAGATTTGACTAAAGGGGTGCTTTCTTATGTTGCCGCAGTTTAACTCGAGATACCCACACGGCTGGACATCACCAACGTGCGAAACAAAACAAAAGCCTATTCCACCCAGGCATCCCCTTGTAACCGCGTCGAGTCCGTGGGTTTTAAACGAAACCTTTTCGCCTTCTTCCCGCGCTCTTTGCCTCAGAATTCTGTAGTAATGGGGTGCACACGTGGCCTTGAGCTGCAGCTTTGTTTTTTTTCGCTGGTTATAAAACCAGTAAAGCGCTTTTTCATATTCTGCGGCATCAATTTCCTGGTCTTTCAGGTCCCTGCCGCGGCCGGTGGGCACTATGAGAAATATGTGATGTGCCACCGCACCCAGTGATTCAGCGAGCCTGTGCACGGCAGGGAGTTCTTCAAGGTTTACCCTGGTGATGGTGGTGTTTATTTGAAACGGAAGTCCCGCTTCCCTGAGTAACCTTATACCTCTGAGCGACTTTTCGAAAGAACCCTCCACTTTCCGAAACGCGTCATGAGTTTCCGCGCTTGCTCCATCAAGACTTATACTCACTCGCTGGATATTCGCGCCGATCATCTCCTTTACCAGCTTAGGCGTAAGGAGGGTTCCGTTCGTGGCCATGGTCATCCTGAGGCCCAGGCTGTCACCGTATCTGGCGATGGTAAATATGTCATCTCTCAGCAGCGGTTCTCCTCCCGTCAAAATTATGATCGGCTTTGAAAAAGACGCAACGTCATCGAGAAACCTTTTGCATTCGTCGGTTGCGAGTTCACCGGGATACGGTTTGTCCACGGAAGCTGCCCGGCAGTGCACACAGGATAAGTTGCATGTCCTTGTTACCTCCCACGCAATGAGCCTGGGATGGGGAACGCCTGAGATATCGTGGTGCCCGGGCATCTTCATCTTTCGATCATCATGGTGTTTTGGGCTATTCATAGGTTTCCATTACCTCGTACCGGCAATTACGAGCAACCCCGCCGCTTGTATTCAATCAGCGTTTGCTCCCAAAAGGCAGCCGGTGTAACTTCCCAAAAGGCGGCTCAAGCGCCCAGCAGCTTCGCCACGTCTTTCGCAAAGTAGGTCAGGATCATGTCCGCTCCCGCCCTTTTGATCGCTGTAAGGATTTCCATCATCGTTCTTTTTTCGTCAAGCCAGCCTTTTTCAGAAGCCGCCTTAATCATCGAGTATTCCCCGCTCACGTTGTAGGCCGCTACCGGGCGGTCAAATTCCAGTTTAACCCTGTGAATAATATCCAGAAACGCCAGGGCAGGCTTCACCATAACGATATCAGCTCCTTCCATAATATCAAGAGCCACCTCCCTGATCGCTTCCTCGGCATTGGCAGGGTCCATTTGGTAAGCCTGCCTATCTCCGAATTGAGGCGCCGAATCTGCGGCATCCCGGAAAGGACCGTAAAAAGATGAACAGTACTTTGCGGAGTAGGCCATTATGGGCACATGAGTATATCCGTGCTCGTCAAGTTCGGATCGGATCCTGGCGACCCTGCCATCCATCATGTCCGATGGAGCCACCATATCTGCTCCGGCCTGCACCTGCGAGAGCGCGGTTCTGGCAAGGAGCTCCAGGGTGGAATCATTGTCCACATCGCCATTTTTTACAAGCCCGCAGTGTCCGTGGCTCGTATACTCGCACATGCAAACATCCGTAATAATTATGATGTCGGTTCCCCCGTCTTTTATGGCCCTTACCGCCCGCTGAACGATGCCGTCCTCCGCGTAGGCACCGCTTCCGACCTCATCCTTGGATTCCGGGATACCAAAAAGGATAATGGCCGGAATACCCAGCGAAGCCACTTCCCGGACTTCTTCCACAAGTTTATCCACAGACAACCTGTATACTCCTGGCATGGATGGCACCGGGTCTTTAACACCTGTGCCCGGCACTACGAAAAGCGGGTATATCAGGTCGTCCACCGTCAGCCTTGTCTCCCGGATCAGTCTCCTGAAATTGGGATTTTGCCTGAGTCTTCGGGGTCTGTACTCGGGATACTCCACCTTAGCCCTCCTCTGATCAGATTCCAATTTACCAGCAAGCTCATATACCGCCGGCAGGTGGTGTTTTTCTTTTTATCCGGTTTAGATGCGGCAGCTTTTCCGTGCCAACCCGGAAACCTGCGATGCTTACCCGACTGTCCATTTCCCGCACCCACTTCCGGCAGATACACCGGAGCAATCTTTACAGGATGTTACGGTATAAACGCAGCTTACCGAAAAGGTAGCGGAATAAAATGGGTGCGCTCACCACGAATCCGCCGAAGAACAGCAAACCTGCCGCCGGTGATTTCGAGAAAACCACCCAGTGCAACTTTTTTCGGGAAACTCTCATACCACGTTATGGCATCTAACCACAAGGTCACGGGCGCTAGCCAAGGCCAATTTCTTCGTCGGTAAGGTAACAGGCAGGGTCCGGCGCCCAAAGATCCCCGGTGGCCGCTTCCGCCCTCACCCTAAAATTCCCGGCGCAAATATCCAGCCAGCGGCATTTCGCACATCTGCCCTTTACGTACTTCTTTTTATCTTTCAACTTTCTCATGAGAGGATTGGAAAGATCCGTCCATATCTCGCTGAAAGGTCTTTCCCGCACGTTGCCGAACGAGTAGTGCCTCCAGAATTGATCTGCATGTACTTCACCGTCCCAGCTCACGCACCCGATCCCTCTGCCGGAATTATTTCCTTCGTTCATCTGGAGAAGCTCGAGAACTTCCTCTGCTTTTCCGGGATCTTCTCCAAGCAGGCGCAGGTA
This sequence comes from Desulfobacterales bacterium, assembly GCA_026992215.1. GTDB lineage: Bacteria > Desulfobacterota > Syntrophobacteria > B119-G9 > B119-G9 > B119-G9. The sequence goes on from JALXAI010000215.1 coordinate 4,798, forward strand.
AACGTAGGGGCCATCGGCATGATTGTCCACGGTAAGGATTTCTTTCGGCTTCCCTTTCCCGTGCAGTTCGGCGGTTCTGTCTATTATCAAGTCCACGACCTTTCTTGTTTCATCATGATTGAGATCTTCTTCCATCAACCTGCTTCCCCTGCCCGCGTAAACAAGGTGGTAGAAACACGCACGCGGAATTTCTCTTTCTTCTATCAGGTCAAAGATCGCGGGAATCTCCATGTGGTTGAGCCTGTTGATGGTGAAGCGGAGCCCTACTTTGATTCCTTCGTTTTGAGCATTTTCTACTCCCTGAAGAGCCGCACTGAAGGCTCCCTTAAATCCCCTGAATCGATCGTGGATCTCTTCCATCCCGTCAAGACTGATCCCCACGTAGGACAGACCGATCGCCTTCAGCTCCCTGGCTATTTCCCTGGTGATAAGGGTTCCATTGGTGGATATGACCGCCCGCATACCCCTGTCAACCGCGTAGGATGCAAGTTCAATGAGATGAGGATGCATCAACGGTTCACCACCGGAAAAAAGAATAACAGGGCATCCAAATCGAGCCAGGTCATCGAGCAATTGTTTGCCTTCTTCGAGAGATAGCTCGTTTTCAAATTCCCGGTTCTTGGCGTGGGCGTAGCAGTGAATGCAGCGCAGGTTGCACCTTCGCGTCACGTTCCAGACCACCACGGGCTTCTTGTCTTCTGAAAACTGCAAAAGGTGGGAAGGCATCGTCTTTGACTTTCTACCGTACCTGAGGGCATCGGAAGGCTCAACGGTGCCGCAATACAACTTCGATATTCCTATCATAAACGGGTCTCCCTCCCTGGTTAAGTCGAGTACCTGCCCCCGTCCACTTCGTGAGGTTCCTTGTTGTAAGCTTCCCTGATCAACTGGTTCACGTAATTGTCAGGATCAACAACTGCTTCCCTCGGCAACAAGAATTCCGCCTGTCCCGTTTTGTCTGCCACCAGCTTAAACGCGTAGTCGAAATCCCTCGAAATCTCCTCGCAAATTTCCTGAGTGGATACTCCCCGCAGCACCGCCCTTTCAATGATTTCATCGATAGCCTCATCGCTGAAACGCGCCCTGAAGCCAAACCGTTCAAAGAAGGAAACCTCGAAACTCTTGATCTGGTTGTACATGTTCAGGAGGTCCTCGAAAAGGACTTCAAGTTCCACCCCGGTGCGCAGATGTTGATCGATAATTATGTCGATGCGTCCTTCCGTGTAAATCTGGGCATAGGTGCCCAGGAAACTTTCCCGGTTCCTGTAAATGTTGTCCCTGAGCTGGGACTTCTGTTTCATCTTGATATTCAAATACTTTTCGAGCAGCTCCGGTTTTTCCGGATCTTCCAGCAGGCGCCGAAGCTCCCCTTCCGGGTCTTTCACAACTTCGGGCGTCACCACCAGGAACTGGATATCCGTGGATGGCAGTTTCTTCTCGTATGGCAAAAGGACTCTTTCGATAACACTCACCAGCCCCCTTGCCCCCGTTTTTTCCCTGTAAGCAAGCCCGGCAAGAAGGCGCAGCGCTTCGTCTTCGAAGTATATGTCTATGCCGTAAGAACGAAAATCCTCCTTTTTTCCATTGACAATAGGATTATTCGGATTCTTCAAAATCTTGTAAAGATCTTCCTCGCTCAAAGGCTCCAGAACGGCTATCACTGGTAACCTGCCCACGAATTCACTCTCGAAGCCATACTGTATCAGGTCTTCTGCCCTCACGTGATGCAGGTACTTGTAGTCAGTGTCTTTGCTCGTTATATCGGCATCGAATCCCATGCTCTGGCTGCTTAC
>JALXAI010000216.1 GCA_026992215.1 Desulfobacterales bacterium
TATATGCTCTCGTCCGGCGATGCTCCAAGTGGTTCGATCAGAGGCGAGGACTGTTTGCCATTTGATCCCGATGCAATTTCTCTGAGGAAGATAAACGGTCGGTGGAAGATTGTTGAAGGAAGCCAGTGGCTGTTTGATTTCGGACATAACAGAGGAGAAGCTGAGCAAGCTTTCAGGATTATCAAAAAATATCGTTTCAGGTATACCTGCTTCGTTGGAAGGCCTCACGCAAGCTTCAAGTACCTGAAAAGATAAGTGTCGATGTTACGAATTTTTTTGGGTGCCGTGTACCGGATTTGTCTTTTAAAGTTGTGATGCGTCGGTTTCCGGCGGCAGTGCTAGGGGGGGGCCAAGAAGGGCCCCGGCGCGGCTTTTCTGGGTGTGAAGTCTTTGGAGACGCCGTTTCGGGTGGACTGTGAACGGAAGGAATCTGCGAGGGGTGCAAGGTAAAGATGGTTAGAGACGGTGGGAAAAATACGGGAGGGAGAGTTACGCCTGCCCAGCTTTATATGATCACGCCCAAAACCAACTGCGGTGAGTGTGGTTACGCGTCGTGCCTTGCTTTTGCCACCCAGGCCGTGGTAGGCCAGGCACGGCTTGATCTTTGCCCCTACCTTGACGAGGAAAAGCTCTCGCCCATTCGTTTAAAGCTGGAAGATCAGCTTTCCAGGGGAATAGGAGTCAAGAGGGAAGGATTTCAAAAGGCTCTTGATTACCTGAAAGAAGAAATAAAAAAGTGGAGCTTCAGGGAAATTGCGTCAAGCCTGGGAGCCGAATTCAGGGTGGTGGGCGGTGAAGATGCCCTTGAACTGGAGTACTTCGACAAAAAAATCATGGTCACCCGCCGCGACATTTTTCAGGTACCTTCCGGGGAAATCGACCCGTGGGAAAAGATATTCATTTATAATTACGTCATAGGCGGAGCCGCGGAGCCTTCCGGTGAATGGGTTGGGATGGAGAGCCTTCCCAATTCGGTATCCAAAATAAAAAGCCTGAGAGCTCATTGCGAGGAACCTCTGGCCGAAGCCTTCGCGGGGAAAATGGACCTTTTGCCCGAGGTGGTGAAAGAAGTCGGAGGTGTGGTTAAAGAGACGGAAGCACATGTGGATCTTTCAGCAGACTTTCAAGTTCTTCCGAAACTTACCATCAGAATACTCTGGTGGGACGAAGAACCGGAAGAAGGCTTCGAGGCAAAAACAAAGTTCCTGTTCGACTCCCGGGTTCTGGATATCCTCGACATTGAATCCCTGCTATTTGCCTGCGAGCAACTAACAGAGAGGTTGCTAGATGCCCTTAAAAAAAGGAGTAAGGGTCCCTGAGTTATGCTGCCGGGGTATTTTTCAGTGCTTTTTTTATCTTTATCTCGTCAAATCCTACAATTACCTCGTCACCTATCACCGTGGTGGGGAAGGTGCAACCGGGGTTAAACTTTTTTACCTCCTCCACCATAGCCTTTCTTTCCTCTCCCTGCAACAGATCTACGTCCACGAAGTCATAGTCCACGTTGATTCTTTTTAAAAACTCTTTGAGTTTCCTGCAATGAATGCAGGTACTAAGGGTGTATAATTTAACCTGTCCTTTTTTATTTGTAGCCATCAGAACCTCCGCGATATGCAACTCCGGGTGTCATAAAGAACAAACAACCTTGCTGGCTTCAATATTCTCACAAAGTGGGCCGCTTCTCCGGCGGTCGCCTCTCGGGGACAACTTTTTTTTCGATTTTTCCTCGATTCCAGTCAGGAGACACATACAGCGTGCAGAAGCAGCTGCCGAATTCTTCAATGTCAAGGGAAGAATACAGGCACGGGCATATGACGTCCTTGTCCTTTTCCCTGTCTCCCCAGTGAAGCCTGCACGGACACGCCCTGTACCCGTA
>JALXAI010000217.1 GCA_026992215.1 Desulfobacterales bacterium
TGTTCTCCTTTCTGTTCGAGAAAGGTGCTCCAGAATTTCTCTAAAAGCTCGGAGAGAGGCATATTGTGGATTGTGGTCTTATCCAGGTTGCCTTGTTCTATTTCGCGATTCAACCAGTCTCTGAAAAGAGGTGAGTTGGTAACGTCGAATTCTTTGTTTATCTCTTCGTTGAAATCTTTTCCGAGAAAGAAGGAAGCGAAGGCCTGTTCGTACGCGTCGTAGTGTTCCACTTTCTTGACGCAAATCAGCCTGGCCAGTATGAAGAACTTCCGGAGATCGGGAGCAAGCCCCTTGCGGGTGGCTTCCGCCAGTTCCATGGCATACTTAACACTGATGGGTATCCCATGGCTTCTGAGATGATATATGAATGATACTAGCATTTTAGCTACTTCCCGCCAGTCATATTTCTGTACTTTATAATGTCCCTGGTCCTTTTCAGCAAAGTGCCTATGTAAGGTATCGCTCCATCTTTTTCGGGGCGTTCGATGCCGTTTGTCTTCATGGCGCCTATCCAGTCGATTAATTCAGCGGTAGCCGGTGGTTTTTCAAAATTTTTTTCTCTCAGGTGATAAAAAAGATCGATAGAATGAAACAGAAACCTTTCAGGGATGTCGGGGAAGTGAAGCCTGATTATGTGTGACATCTCCTCGGGCGATGGAAACGGAATATGGTGACAGAAGCACCTTCTCAAAAAGGGGTCAGATAACTCTCTTTTGGCATTGCTTGTAATGACAATGATCGGTCGCTTTTTGGCCACGACCTTGTAGTTTATTTCCCGGATAATAAAAGAGCCGTCCTCCAGCACATCGAGGAGGTTGTCCTGGGTGTCAGAATCGGTTTTATCAATTTCGTCCAGCAGAAGCACGCGCCTGTCTTCCGCCAGAAACGCTCTCCCGATTGGGCCGAACCTGAGGTAATCCCAGATATTGTTCACGTCCCTGCCCGACTCCCCGCTTCCGAATCTGGAATCGTTCAGGCGCAAAACGGTGTCATACACGTAGCAGAGCTCTTCCCCTCTAAACGTCGATTTGCATCTTGCTTCTTCCATCCTGAGTCCCAGCGAACGGGCGATTTCGAAGGCGAGTTGAGTTTTCCCCGTGCCGGCTTCTCCGGTTAAAAGCAACGGTTTCTCCATCTGAATCGCGATATTGACGATTTCTTCGAGTTCCTTCGTGAGGTAGTAGCGATCGCTTCCACTGAAATACATTCAATTCTCCTTAAGTTTTATTGGGCAACGATAAAATAAATACCGCATTTGACCAAATTTTGTTTGCCATTTATTATTAACTCAAAAATTACGTGAAAGTCGAATCCAAAATGCCTGATTCTTCACAGGAAACTATCCGTAAAACGCTGCAACTTATCGTTCTGAAGGCTTTCCCCGAGGACGAAGAAGTTTATCGGGCGAGAGTTGGTACGAGAGACCTCGCGCTCATCGGTGCCAAGTCCGGAGATTTTATTGAAATCCTTGGCCGACGGCGGAGCGCCATCCGCGTGGTTGCCATTCCGCCGGAACGGGAAACGAGGGGGGTAATCCATCTGAATGACGAGGCTCGCCAGAATATACGAACGGAACTCTTTGAGAAAGTCTCCATTCGTAAAGCCAACCCGGGAGTGGCAAAAAAGGTTGTTCTTGATTTTTCCGGTTGCGCAGGTTGCAGGGAACACAGTGAAAAAGATCTCGAAAAATTCCTTGAAGATCGTCCCCTGGTCGTGGGAGACAGGATAGCGATGAGAGAAGAGGGATCTCATACCCACTTTTTTACCGTGAACGTCATTGAACCTCCCATGCCAGTTGCCCTGGTCGGTCGTGAAACGGCCATAGAGATTATTGGCCGTGGCGGTGAAATGCAATACGAAGTCGAAAGACG
>JALXAI010000218.1 GCA_026992215.1 Desulfobacterales bacterium
TAATTTACCGGAGAAAAACTAAAACTGGTGGAGTTTTACTATGAAGCAAATACTTATCGTTGATGATTCCACTACAGCCCGAATGTGTATTAGGAGGTGCTTGCAGAGCGCCGGTTTCATTGATGTCAAATTTTACGAGGCACAAACAGGCGAGGAAGCACTGGAAGTAATGCAGGCAGAAGGAGTTATACCGGATCTTGTTGTCACCGACATAAATATGCCTGTCATGAACGGTGAGGCACTTCTAAAGAGGATAAAATCGAGCCCCAGGTACACCGAAATACCTGTTGTTATTATAACAAGTGCGGCGAACCAGTCCATGGTAAAAAGGCTAACCCAAATCGGAGCTCACGCGGTACTGAATAAACCGATAACACCGGCCAGTTTCTCTGACGTACTGGATTCCGTAGCACCATTTTCGGAAAACAGCTGGGGATAGAAGGAGACCTGATGATACGTAGCTCAGATGTATTAAGCAAAAAGATCGAGACGACCGTAGCCTCCACCCTTGAAAAGATGATCTTCATGGAAGTGTCCGTTCAAGAAGATTCTCCGGCTACGGAAGCCAAAGCCCCAATACTCGCATCACTGAAGGTGCTCGAACCCTTCCAAGATAAATTCGAAGTTGCGATAGATCGGGAGCTGGCTTTTGATATTGCCAGACTGCTCTTCAATACTTTGAAAGAAGAAGTAACTGAAGAACTGGCAAGGGATTTTACCCTGGAAATCCTTAACTTGCTGGCAGGCTCCATTATGGGATCGCTGATTAGCAAGGAAAGGCATTTCAGGCTGGGAATACCGGAAATAGAAGAAAAAATCCCGAAAAACCTGAAAGCCTTTGACCACTGTTTTAGCGTTAATGGAAAAACATTGTATCTCAAAAGACCGGCGTCAAATAGGTTTTCCCAATTCCTCGCATGATAGCTGATCACGATAGTGCCCATGAGGGAAAAGGAAAACCCGGCTGCCAGCGAACCGAAAGAAATACCAGCGTAGACGCGGAGCAGGCAACGATTTTAAAAGAAGCGGTTGTAGCACCCAGGGCCTTCAGATTAATTGCTTAAATTCCACCGGACCCCGGCGTTTATTGATAGCAAAAAGTCCGGGAATGATGAGAAGAAGACTACCCCCTGCGAGCGCACATTATTGCAGCTATCAGCCTTTTTCCATGCTCACGAGATATCATCCCCGTTCCACCTCTTAAGAATCCCTCTTGCTACCTGCCATACGATTTCCACCCGGGATATCCTTCAAAGCGAAGGCAGCCTTTCCTCACACCGAATGCCTCTTTTCCCCTTGATTCCACTGCTGTAAATCCCAACCACCCGAATCTAAATTGGCACCTGGAAACTACCCTGCTGCCGCACCTTTCATCAAGCAGCGTGGATACCCGGATCAAAGAAAAACTCCCGCTTCTTGCCAGTGTTATCATTCATGATCTTTCCACCGGAACCTACCGAGAAGCAATTTCTCTAACCCGACAAAATAGCCAAGGAGAAAAATCGAGAGCCTAAAAAATTCGTACTCCAGCTTCGACCCTGTCAAGAATGGTTTCTCAGCCAGCTTTACTGGTCAGTGGAAATAATACGCTCTATGGCCATGACAGATCAGGTATTATACAGCCATCTCAAGGCTTTAAATTATTCCACGGCGGAGTTAAAATAGGGAAAATACCGGGAACAAAGACACAAAACCACCATGTTCCAAAATGGCATAGTCCAAAATGGCAACAGGGCAATATCTAATGAATTTAAAGCGCATTCCGTTTGATTACTACCAAAATGGGACGGCAGGAGGGAAGCCGGCCAGAGGGATATACGATCCTGGAAATAATACCCCCGAGCATAAATATTGTGTAATTACAGGTATTTCAATAGAGTGGCTGCCAGGCAGCAAAAAACTTATTGTTGGAGACGGTCGCTTTTTATGTACGAAGTATAGTCACTTGTATTAATCATGCGAATCTCAGTTATGCTTTCTTGCTAAAGAGGTGAAAAAATGGCATGGAATTGGCTTAAGTTGATGTCAGAAAGATTTCGTTGAGTACCACCAAACAATTACCGTAGGCTGAGAGATACGCGAATACGATGGTCGGTTCCTTTCTGACGATAGAAAATTCCAATAGGAAGCGAATCAGCAGAAAACTTCGATTGGAGGTTTCGGAAAAACTGCAAGCTTGCGGTGAAATGCTGGAATTTGCATGTGAGAGGATTGCCGAGGAGGGTTCCGTTCACTTGAAAAAGCCTTTACAGGAACTACTTCTTTTGAATAATCAGATTTGCGACTCGGTATCCAGGCTTCTTACGGAGCTGGTTCCCCCGGCTGTCAATGAAATTGATCTCGCGGAGAGATTAAAAGATCTTTGCCTGGTTTTGCTCGGACCCTATGGCATAAGGTCATTTGTTCTTTCTGACGGAAATTCTCCGAGGGGTCACTCGGTATTGGGGAATGTGTTTTTCAAGGTGGCTATGGAAGCATTGATGAATATCTCGAAGCATTCGAGGGCGAGAAGAGCCGTGATTACTATTCAGGAAGTATCCGATGAGTACTCGCTGACAATTGCCGACGACGGCATTGGATTTGATCCGGGGATTCTGAAAAGACCTGATAGCCATTGCTGTCTGGGTCTGGTAATCATGAATTCCTGGGTAAATTGCGTGGGTGGTCACCTCTTTGTTGATACGAAGGAGGGAGAAGGAACGCGTGTTATAGCTAAAGTGAACATCAAGCGGGGAGTTCGAGATTTGGTAGCAACTGACGTGGTCGACAGACGTGGAATTCAAGACATGACTGCCGGACAGCAAACACCCTAATACCTACAAGAATGAAATATCAGGTATGTTCCGCAAGACTCGTTATGCCGGGTTAAGTGCCTGAACTACTAACCGAAACACCTCCCGTCTCCCTTCCCGGGTATCAGCACAAGAGGTCATACGACAGTATTCCGGGCTTGAATGCATATGAAAAGAACACGGGAAGTAACGGAGTTCCTGGAGATTATCCTGAGACAAAGTGACTCCCGGTTCCCCTGGTAAAACTTAATGATTTGTACTGACTTCCGGCAACCCGATTATGGGAGTCGGCATGAACAGACTGGTGGTGGAATCCCCACCATACCAAGTAAGAAGACCGTAATATGAAAATGAAAGAACAGGTTCTGGCACTAGGATCAAACACAACCCTGCTAGAAAAATTGGAAAAGAAACTGGGTGAGTACGCAATCAAGTTAATAAAGGCCGGGTCGCTTAATAGTATTTCAGGTAGCGTGTTGGAGGGCGAATATGATGCAATACTGCTGGACGCGGGGTCTTTCGATATCGATCTGGAAACCCTGTTGGACCGGGCAGAGAAAGCCTTCCCGTCGGTCCAGGTGGTATTAATCATAAGAGAAAAGGATAGGGACATTGCAGAGGCGGCCTTCAGGGAAAGCAGGGTTTTCGATTATTACCTGGCACATGAGGCTGACCCTGAGAAGATCGTTCGGGGTATCCTGAGAACCGTTGAAATCCGAAAAGTGCTCCGGGGTATGGGCGTTCAGAAATTACCGGGGCAGGCGCATCATGAAAGAAGATCAGTTAATGCAGCAACCGGTATCCCCGATATCCTGAAAGCCCGGGACCTGACCGCGACCTGTCTTTCTCCGACCTCCGTACCCGTGCTTAGATCGGTTTTTGACAACATGAAATCCCCCCTTATCATCCTCGATAAGGAACTGAAAATAAAAGCGATCAATCGCGCCGCACTGTCATATTTTAATCTGGAAGACAAAAGGGGAATACTCGAGGGGCCGTGTTACCTGGCATTAAGATCCGAGGAAGTACCTTGCAGTGGCTGTAGAATTCTGGATGCGATAAACACAGGAAGGTCACTGTGTATTCGCAAGTCGGCTTTCCAACGAGCGAACAGGTGGGAAGAAATCAATATTTATCCCATCCCTCATCGTGGGGAAACAATTGGTGCCCTTGTCCAGATAAACGACATTAGCTCAGTGAAGGAGATAGAAACAAGGTTCGGTCAGACAGAAAAACTCGTTTCCCTCGGGCTACTTGCTTCAAGTATCGCCCACGAAATTAACGGTCCCAACAACTTAATTACTTTCAATATCCCGGTATTGAGAGACTACCTGACCGAGCTGCTTCCCGTAATAGAGAAGTACATGGTTCAGCCTGATGAAATCATGGTAATGGGAAGACCATATTCCGAGGTAAAAAGGGATATTTTTGCTATACTGGACAGCATTCAACATGGATCGGAACGAATCAAGATTATTGTGAGCGAACTTTCGAGGTTTATCAGGGAACGGGACGAAAGGCAGACAAGGCCGGTGAGCGTAGAGGAAGTTATAAACAGGGCCCTCACCGTGTGTGGGAACAAGGTGCGGAGAGCGGTGAGACATTTTGAAATTAAGCTCGAAGAATCGCTCCCCGTGATAGAGGTCAACGCAGGGGACCTTGAACAGGTACTGATAAATTTACTTGTGAATGCCGCGCAGTCCATAGACAAGGAAAACTCGTGGATAAGGCTAAGCGTGAAGACGCGCACCGCAGAGGAAAGAAAGGAATTATCTATCGAGATTGCGGACAATGGTTGTGGCATAGAACCCGATGTGCGCAACCGAATTTTCGAACCGTTTTTTACCACAAAACCCGTTGGGCAGGGAACCGGCCTGGGACTTTCCATCTGCAAAACTCTCATGGATTACATGGGAGGAAAAATTGAAGTGGAAAGTGAACCGGGGGTGGGAAGTACTTTCAGGATCATCCTCCCCGCCAAATAAGCTACCTTTTTCGGGACACTGTATCTCCCGGGGTGTTAAGCAACTGCTCCCACTCCCCCCTTCTCTTCTTGTAATTTTATCCTCGTTTTCTGCATGAAAATTACCAGTCCGTAGATGGCAAGGCCCAGGATATAGAAGAAATACTTGCTATCAGACTGGATACCAAACAGGTCGGCGATGGCACCCGGGTAAAAGAGCACAAAAGCTGCGGCCAGGAAAAACGGTATCTCGTACCATTTGTTTTTCGTGAGGCACCAGTTCTGGGCAAAGCATTCGAAAGATGACATGCCTATCAACGCCATCACAAATATCAACAGACCCTTGGACCAGCTGTTTATGCCATGAAGAATAAGGTCGGGGTTAAAAACAAACATAAACGCTATGCAGGACGTCCTGATGTCGTACTTGAACCCCTGAATGCCCGTGGGCACCGGCTCGGACATTGCTATGGCAGAAGCTGCATAGGCCGCCAGTCCGACGGGAGGAGTATCATCGGCCAGGATTCCGAAGTAAAAGCAGAAAAGATGCGCGGCCATGATTGGGATAACAAAACCGAGGTTGCCACCAACGTTAACAATAACCGGTGCTGTCAAAGAGGCCATCACGATGTAGGTGGCCGTGGTGGGCAACCCCATTCCGATAATAAGGCTGGCCGTGGCGGTGATAAACAGGAGTAAAAAGATGTTGCCGTGCGAAAGATATTCCACCACCTCGGAAATCATTCCACCGATACCCATGTCCACCACGCCGACAATGATTCCTGCGGATGCGCATGCAAGGGCAACGGAAAGCATGTTCTTCGATCCCTTTATAAATCCGTCTATGATTATGTTGACAGATTTTCTAAGCGCCCCGGCAATGTTTTCCTTGGCAATAAAAGCTTTCCTGATTTCCTGGTAAAGGATAACACCGAAAAGCAAAAGAATCGTCCTGAAAGCGGCAGTCTCGGGCGTATGCCTGAGGTATACGAGTTCGTTCAACAACACGAAAAGCGGAATAAGGTAATGAATACCATGCTTGAGAACTTCCTTGAAGTTAGGCAGATCTTCCGGCGGAAGTCCCTTGATTCCGAGCTTCGAGGCTTCCAGGTGGGTGATGCAAAACAGACCAAAATAGGAAGCGAAAGCCGGGATGGCGGCAGCCTTTACCACGGACAGGTAGGGCACGTTTACGTATTCCGCTATGATGAAAGCCGCCGCACCCATAATCGGAGGCATTATCTGGCCGTCGGTACTTGCCGCCACTTCTACTGCGGCTGCCTTTTTCGGCGGATATCCTATCTTTTTCATGAGCGGTATCGTAAACGGGCCGGTGGTAACTATGTTGGCTATGCTTGACCCCGACACAAGACCCGTGGCAGCACTGGCCACCACCGCTGCCTTGGCCGCACCCCCTTTAAATCTTCCAAGCACGGACAGGGCAAGGTTGGTGAAAAATTCTCCCGCACCGGCCTTGTCCAGCAGTGCACCCATCAAAACAAACAGGTACACAATGGAAGAGGAAACTCCGAGGGGTATCCCGTAGATGCCTTCCGTAGACAGGCAGATGGTGCTCAAGTACTTTCTCAGGGAAACGCCCTTGAACGCGATTACATCCGGCATGTACGGTCCAAAAAACGCGTAAATGGTAAATATTATCGCAATTGCTGACAGCGCAGGGCCAATCACGCGCCTGGTGGCCTCCAGAAGCAATATCACGAGAACGGTTCCGACAATAACATCCCGGGTGTTTGGGATACCCATGCGCATTGCTATGCCATTGTAGTCTATGGCAAGATAAAGAGCTGCAAG
>JALXAI010000219.1 GCA_026992215.1 Desulfobacterales bacterium
GGGTAAAGGTTGAACTTAAAAGGGTAAAGGGATAGTTAAGTAAGGTTAATTATAACAAGTCCCCTCCCTCGCTTTTTCTTTTTGTGGTTTACCGTGGAGATGAACGTTGAATGGGAAAACTGAGAAAAAAAATGGGAATAGACAAAAAATAAAAGCGGTAATTTTTGACTGTGACGGAGTGCTGTTCGATTCCAAGGATGCCAACACCAGATTTTACAACAGCATATTGGCACACTTTGGAAAACCTCCCCTAAAAGACAACCAGGTGGAATACGTTCACATGCATTCTCTTGCCGATTCCATTCGCTATCTTTTCCAGGGAGAAAATCTGGAAGAAGTACTGGACTATTGCCGCAAATTGGACTTCAAGGACTTCAACAAGTATTTGAAAGTACAGGAAGGCCTGGTTGACTTTCTGAAATACCTGAAACCCGCATACAGGACAGCTATTGCCACAAATCGAACGGTTTCCATGGCGCTGGTGCTAAAAGAATTCGCTTTGGAAGCCTACTTTGATTTGGTTGTAACCGCTGCCGATGTAAAAAAACCGAAACCACATCCCGAAACAATCGAGAAAATCCTCGATCACTTTGCAATAAAACCCGAAGAGGCTATCTTCATAGGTGATTCAGAAGTAGACAGGGAGCTTGCCGAAAACACCGGGGTGGTCTTCATCTCGTATAAAAATCCGCTTCTTGAGGGTGATTACCGGGTCGAAAGCTTCGAAGAGGTCAAAAAACTCCTGGAACATGAAATAAATTGAGGCCGGAGATAAGTTTCCTGTGGTGCCATGAGTGTCTGACAGGGGAAAGAGGTAAAGAAGAACACGAGGACATGAAAACGGGGAAAGAAAAAGACCACGAAGATATTGCGTGGGCAAGGAAAATCCTGGGGCTTGGGAAGACCGCGACGCTTAAAGAAATCAAGGACGCTTATAGAAGAGCAAGCAAGCGCTGGCATCCGGATCACAGGCTGGCAACAAAGGATCCGGATTCAAACAAGAAAATGCAGGAGGTCAATCGGGCTTACCAGGTGCTGCTGGAGTTTATAAGCAACTATCGCTATGTCCTTGTTCCGGGAAAAGACGAAAAATTCGACGCAGAGGCATGGTGGTGGAAAAAGTTCGGCACTGTGTTCGCCGGCAACATAAAGAAAAAGCGGGACGACGACAAATAGACCGATCAGAACTGCCAGCTGTATATAAACGTTAACTGACGTAGTCGATTAGGTGATGGTCACAAACCGATGCCATAGACCCGAAGGCAGGCATTAAGTTTTTTCTCGAAAGGATTTGGGGGCTTCCCTCTTTAATCATTTGCAACAGGTGATCTCTTAAGTTCATTCTCGCGCAAATAATGGGATGATACAGCGTAGCTGATGATAAGCCAAGCATTGAAAACATCCCTAATATTACCCTGACGGAATACCGTTAAATGGAAATAGTCTTTGTTGCATGCGTACATCTGGATCCCCGGGGACATGGAAAACTTCTGAAACTTATCAGCTTAGAAAATCCCACCCATATATTTGTTGAACTAAGCCCATGGGGACTCTTTTTCAGAAAGACACGTCACAGAATCCTTCTAGACCGTCTCCGGGGAAATTTGAAAAAAGCAGCCCGCGCATTAGACATTTCATACGACAAAGCCCTTTCACACCCGTCTATCAAAGCCATCATAGCCAGGATTTCAACCCCGTACGAGTTTCGAGCTGCATATCTCTTTTCGCGGTCACGACCCTGTTTTCTCACCCTGGTGGACTCGAGTCTTTTCAGCTTCAAGCACACTTCCGGATGGCACGAACTTGTTTGTGAAGCAAATCTACGTCAACTACTGAAACAAGACCCGCCATCACTGTCAGCCCAGGTAGCCTTCGAGTACCGACTGGCCAGGGAGGCCTTTCAAAACGCTTCAAGAAAAGAAGGTAAAAAGACAGACCCGTCAGGAGATGGTACTGCTGAAGAAAGGGAAAGAGATATATGGCTTTGCAATCAGCTTCTTCTGCAACTCAGCATCTTCAGTCCCCTAAAATCGGTTTATATCGGTGGATGGAGACATTTTCTTCCCAATACCTACTTTATGCAGGGCATAAAAACTACTCCCAAATTACGGCGAAGAACCATTCTACTCTCAGACTCCCGGGAACGAATACTTCCCACGGGTTTTTAACAATGATCGTCTGCAGCATTCAGCAGTCTCCCTTATTTTTTAAGTGAAATAATGATGTTACACTCGCTGGAGCAAGAATCACCGGGCAATAACCGAAAAAACATCTCCAAATGGCGTATAAATTGCTTATCAAGGTGATGCTATCTGGTGAAAAAAATAGAAAACAAAAATTTTCTTCCCGAGGTAAAGGAATGAAAAAGATACTCCTTATCGATAATGACCCGGTAATCCTGAAACTAGTGCGACAAATTTTTGAAGAAGAAGACTATAAACTTGTCACTACCGAGGGCGGCCTCGAAGCGCTGGAAATACTCGAACAGGAAAAACCGGATCTCGTTATTGTAGACCTCGTGATGAGTAACCTTTCCGGCAAAACGATTTGCGAGGTAATAAGAAACAAGAAGGAATTTTCCGGGATCCCCATAATAATATTGTCAGCAGTTCTGGCAGAAGAAGCCTCCCTGGAGATAATAGGGGCAGATGCTTTTGTTGCCAAGGGCCCATTCAACGAGCTCAAGGCCAACCTGCTGAAAGCTGTCAAGGAGCTACTTTCGGAAGACTATCGCAAGGATACCACTTCCAATTGTCAGAAGGTTCTCGGGGTAGAGCATCAACATCCCAGGCAGGTAGTCAGGGAGTTGCTCGAAGCCAACGAGCGCCTTTTGAAAGTAATTTCACATATTTCCGAAGGACTGATAGAAACCGACAAAAATTTCCGAATCCTGAACATTAATAACGCTTCGGCCGAAATACTTGGCAGGGATAGGTTGTCACTGATCGGAGAAAATATATTGAACATCCTCAACATCGAAAAGGATGTTGAAGTGCACGACTCGATAAGGGCCCTGCAAGACAAGGAAAGAACCTTCGTTGAACTCCAGAAAACTCTCGAGAACGGTCGAACCGTGGACGTAATAATAAATCCTATTTTCAATCACTATAAGCCCACTTCTTACATAGTACTCTTAAAAGATATCACCGATAAAAAGAGGCTTTACCAGGAACACCTGGAACACGCCCGTTTGAGTGTAATGTTTGAAATGGCCGGAACCATAACTCACGAGTTTCGCCAGCCTCTGACCGTGATACAGGGATTGGCAGAGCTGGCGGAAAGAAAGCTTGGGTTCCTGGAAGGGTCGACGAACGTTAATTCAGTGACCAGATACCTGCAAAAGATCAAAGAAGAATGCAACAGGCTTAACCAACTTACCATCAGGGTGGCAAATATTACTCAGTATCAGACAAGGGATATAAACAAAGGAAAGATAGTTCAACTTCCTGTTCTGGACATGCACAATTGACCGGGCACTAGAAGGCCACCCAGATACTGGTCTCTTTATTCGGGTCCCTGCCGGAACTTCAGGTACCGGTGTCTACCGTTTTCAAAAAATTGACCCAAGAGTGGGAAGTTTGGCTTTTTGAATTCATCGGATAACGTTTTCAACAGCCCGGACGGGAACGGACTGCTCACACATCGGCCTGGCTCCCATTATTTCCTGTATCTTCTCTGATAATTGATGAATGGTAAAGGGCTTGGTTATATAGCCCACAAAACCTTCGTCCAGGATATCCTGGGTACCCTTGCTCATGGAAAAACCCGTGGTCAAAAGTGCTCTGACATTCGGGTCTATGTTTTTTATCTCCTTGAAAGTTTCCCTTCCATCCATTACCGGCATGTTCATGTCGAGGATCACAAGATCGATCTCCCCGCTATTTTCCCGGAAAACTTCCACTCCTTCCCTGCCATCGCATGCAAGAAGCACCTTGTAGCCAAGCTTCTGCAATATTTCCGTCAACATGTTCCTTATAATTTCTTCGTCGTCCACGACAAGAATAGTCCCCGTTCCCTTGGCCGGTTCACAGAGATCAGGTTTTTCTTCAACTTCCACCTTTTCACCGGCGGGTAAGAATATCGTAAACACCGTACCCTCCCCAAGCTTGCTTTCAACATGAATACTACCCTTGTGATTTTTTACAATACCGTACACCATCGCAAGACCCAGCCCGGTTCCCTTGCCGACTTCCTTGGTGGTAAAAAACGGTTCAAATATTCTCCTCTTCGTTTGCTCGTCCATCCCGCAACCCGTATCCGAAATCTCCAGAACAACGTACTCGTCCTCTTTGAGATCAGCTCCCCTGAAATACCTTCCGAGTTTCGCATCTTCCTCTATCTGCTCGCGAATTACAAAACTGGTCTTTATGCGAAGTATACCTCCGTCAGGCATGGCGTCCGACGCATTCACACACAGGTTCATTATCATTTGTTCAAGCTGACCGGGATCCCCCACGACTCCGGGTATATTTTCTTCCAGTTCAAGTTTTATTTCCACTTTCTTGTCCAGTGTTCTTTTGAGCAGTGTTGAAACATTTCTTATAGAGCTGTTAATATCAAAACACCTGGTTTCCAGTTCATCTTTACGGGAAAACATTAACAGTTGCTTGGTAAGTTCGATGGCTCTCTTCCCGGCATTCTCGATGGTCATAAGTATTTTTTGCTGCCTGCTTCCCGGCTCCATTTCCATTTTCAGCAGATCAATATACCCCATTATGCCACCAAGGATATTATTGAAGTCGTGAGCTATTCCCCCTGCAAGAGTACCTATGGCTTCCATTTTCTGAGCGTGCTGAAGCTGTGCTTCAAGACGTTTTCTTTCCGTGATGTCCCTTATGATTGCCTGGAGATAAATTTCGTCTCCCAGTTCGATTCTATTAAGGCTGATTTCGGTATCAAAAACTTCACCACCTGGTTTCCTGTGCTGCCAGTAGTAAAATTGAGGTTCCCCGGCGAGCGCCTTCGAAATCTTCTCAGCAATTAGATTTGAAGATTGTTCCCCGTTTGGCTGAATTTCAGGTGAGAAATCGAGCAGGGTTTTCCCGATTATGCTTTCCCTGGGACTTCCGAACATCTCGCTTGCCTTCGCATTACACTCGACAAATACCTCATCCCTCAAAATCAGGATCGCATCACCGGCAAACTCGAACAGGCTTCTGAATTTTGCCTCGCTGCGCCTGAGAGCTTCTTCCAGCTCTGCCCTGGATATGGCGTTTGCAATCTGATCGGAAAGAATTTCCAGGAAACGAACCTCGAGCATTCCGATGAATCGGGATTTTCTGGAGCCAAAAACAAGCAACACTCTCAGCTTGCCATCGACACTTATCGGCAGGATAGCATCAATGTTAACATCCCTCTTGGCAAGGAAATTGTTCAGATTTTCACCCAGGTCCAGGGTGGGAAGCAGTACTTTTTTCCTTCTTTCAAGAAGGTCTCTACACTCGGGACTCAGTTCAAACTCGACTCCCGAGCAGGAGGAGTTGAACGGGCCGCCGAATTCATAATGACAGCGAGCGACATTATCTTCACCGATAAGGAAAAGCGCACCGTAGTCAACTTCAATTCCCTTTACTGCCGCTCTTAAGCAAAGAGCCAGTGCCTTATCCAGGGAATGAACATTGTTGAGCGAATAGGCCAGGTTATGGAAAATATTTTGTTGTTTTTCTACCTTTTGTCTGCCTGTTATGTCATGGACACTACCTCTAACCCCATTAAACATCCCATTTTCTCTTACTATCGGCCTCCAGGTGATGGCCACCCAGTGGGTCTGTCCCTCTTTATCCAGTATCTTGCATGGCAGTTCCTGTCCGCTGCCGCCTTCAAGGGCATTGGAGTAGAAAGATTGCATCAGCTTCTTGTCATCCGGATGAGCCAGGTCCACAAAAGTAACTTTTCCCTCCAGAAATTCTTCCTTCGTGTATCCGGTTATTCTTTCACAGGAAGGACTGCAATAGGCAAAAGAACCATCCGGGTTTAACCAGAATTCCCAGTTAAAGGTGAAATCTGCAACGGTCTGGAAACTTTCCTTTGATTCCCTAAGCTCTTTGGTTCTTTTTTCGAGGAGATCTTCAATGCGCAGCAGGGCTCTCTCGCGCTGCGTTTTGTATGCCAGATCAACAAGATATTCGGGTTCAAAAGGTTTCTTAACGTAAGCATCAGCACCAAGCCTGAGGATATTTACGGCCAGCTTTGTCGATGGTTCAACCGTAATCAGGATGACAGATGCCAGGGATGGCGGCTTTTTGAATTTCGAGATAAGCTTATCACCGGTGATATCAGGCAGTTGATAGTCGAGTATCACTATGTCCGGATTTACCTTTTGAAATAGAGATACTCCCTCTCGGCCCGTTTCGGCCTCGTAAACATCAAACCCTGCCTTTTCAAAAGTTCTCTTGATGACAAGCCGCTGAGACTTGCTGTCCTCTATAATCAGGACCCGCTTCTTTACAGCGTGTACCTTGCCTTCGAGCAAGTTCTCCACTGCCTTTTTCAGGTCTTCCGTTTTGAAGGGTATGGGTAGAAAAGCATTTGCCCCGATATCCCGGGTGATTGACTCGGCGTCAACACCGGAAAAGGTCGCGGAAACAACCAGCAAGGGCGTTTTGTTATATTCCCGAAATTCTTCCGAGCGAAGAAGCCTGCAGAATCTCCACCCGTCAATTACCGGCATGTGCAGGTCAGTGATTATCAGATCAAACGGCGGTGATGCCTTCTCAATCTCCTCTATAGCTTTCTCAGTCCGCGAACAAGACACAACATCCCAGCCTTCCCTTTCAAGGAAATTAGCTATCAAAGAAAGCTGGAATACGTCATCATTTACTAGCAAAATTCGGGCATTACTCATGGTTTCTCTGCACGACCACAGTCGCTGTTCGACCTAGATTCAAAAGAGACAAGACAAACCGCTGAATGTATTATACCCACCATCCCAAGGTTAAATGCAACAAAAAGTAATATGCTCCGCCCTGTCCTTTACGTGTCTCTTCGGAACAATCCCCCCTTGTATCCCTTTATACAAAAAAGGGCATATCAAGAAGGAAAGATAACCTGCCTCCGGCAGACGAACATAAAACCACCATGACCTATCGGCTCCCTTATTTTTCATACCTTCCAGCAGTCACCAGGTACTGGGCCATGATCGTTTCCCAAAATCGAAATCAGTTGACAAGTCCTGCTTTGTTAACTACTTTTAGATCATTCTTTCAGACATCTACATTACCACGAGGTTAACCATGCACACTCTGGAAAGACAGGCTGAGAAATGAAAAGCTACGAATTGAAACTTGTTCTTCATCACGAGCAAATTAAGGCAAAGGTCAGGGAATTAGCCGAGAAGATTTCACTGGAATACCAGGATAAGGAACTTGTAATGGTAGGAATACTCAAGGGAGCCTTCATATTTCTTGCTGATCTTGCAAGAGAACTAACCATACCGGTGGAGATAGATTTCCTGAGGCTCGCCAGCTACGGCGCGAAAGCAGAAAGCAGTGGTTCCGTCCGTCTTACCAAGGATGTTGAATTGCCTCTGGAAGGAAAAGACGTACTTATAATTGAAGACATAGTTGACACCGGTTATACCCTGGAATTCCTGACCGACCATATAAGCAAGAAGAAACCGAACTCAGTTAAAATGTGCGCCCTGATTGACAAAAGTGAACGACGCGAATGCGCCGTAAAGATAGATTTTACCGGATTCGACATCCCGCAGGGTTTTCTGGTGGGTTACGGTCTCGATTTTAATGAGAAGTACCGCTACCTGAGAGACGTATACGAAGTTATTTTCGATTAGTAATCACTCTTTTCACGCCATCGAGGAAAGAGAGGTTTGCAATAGTGATAGTTACCTGTGAAAAGTGCAACACCAAGTTCCGCCTTGACGACAAACTGGTTCCAGAAAAAGGAATAAAGGCGAAATGTTCCAGGTGCGGACACATCTTTATGATATTCCCCCCTGGAAGGTCGGAGGAAGACGACGAAGGACCCGCGTTGAGCATCCTGGACGAAGATACTGACATGGCTGTTCCTTCAATGCCGGTTTCCGGCAAGAAGGCAGCTAGAGCCGACCAAGCAAAACCCTCTTCCTTTTCGAGAAGGCTGTTTTTCGGCGCGCTTATCGCCCTAACGGTATTCTGCCTTTTTCTCCTGTTCGCTTACATGAAAACATACAAGAGCACGCACACTAACAGGCAAGCAGATCCAGGAAACAAGCACATCACGGTTTCGTCCGAAACCAAAGAATACTTTATTGACAACATACACCTTGGACAGCTCTTCGTAGTACAGGGCATGGTTCGAAACGAATACCCGGAAGCAAGGAGCTTTATATTTCTCAAAGCAACCCTGTACACCGATATAAATAAGCCATATCAGACCATAACCCTATACTGCGGGAATCCCCTGACCAAGGAACAGCTCCGTACGTTGACACTTGAAAAACTTCAAAAGATTATCAAGAACAAGTACGGGAAAAGCAGAAGCAACGTTAATGTGCTTCCCCAGGCAGAAGTGCCGTTTACGGTATTTTTCTACAACTTACCGGAGTTAAGCAAATTGACAAACTACAAGATTGAAGTAATAAGTTCGGAGCCGTACAAACCTTCTGAATAGGGAGAAGACAGGACATCAGGCTGCCATTCGCATGCTTCAAAAACGACATATCACCGCACTTCTTTTTCTTCTCACCATCGTTCTTATAGGGACGTGGGGTTATGTTTTTATAGAACATGCCAACGTTCTCGATGCCTTTTACATGACGATAATCACGCTTACAACGGTCGGTTTTAAAGAAGTTTTCCCCCTCGATGACTGGGGACGAATCTTTACAATCTTCATTATCTTTTTCGGAATGGGGACCGTCTTATACCTCGCAGGGAGTCTCACCCAGATTATTATCGAAGGTGAATTGAGAAAAATTCTCGGGAGGAGAAAATTGGAAAACAAGATAAAATCTCTCAGAAACCATATAATAATATGCGGTTACGGAAGAATAGGAGAAGTTGTATGCCAGGAGATATTGGCACAGGGAGACACGGATGTTGTAATCATCGAAAATGATCCGAAAGTGCTCACGAAACTCGAAGAAGCGGGTTATCTTTACATACCGGGAGACGCCACGGAGGACAGTTGCATGATGAGGGCTGGTATCAAGTGGGCACGAGGACTGGTAACCGTACTCAATTCCGATGCGAACAACGTGTACATAACACTTACCGCACGTAACCTGAACGAGGATATATTTATTGTCGCCCGCTCGAGTTCACCCATTTCTGAAAGAAAACTAATCCAGGCAGGAGCGAACAAGGTAATCAGTCCTCATTACCTGGGTGGCAAGAGAATGGCACAAATACTCCTGAGACCTACCGTTGCTGAATTCATCGATTTTGCTCTTCATGACCCGAGCATCGAATTGAGCCTGGGGGAAATCCCGGTGAGGGAAAATTCGGAACTCGATGGGGTAACGTTGCTGGAATCAGGTATAAGACAGAATCTTGATCTTATCATTGTGGCCATAAAGAAGGTTTCAGGGGAAATGCTGTTTAACCCGAAGTCCGAGACCGTCATAGAGGCCGGTGACACTCTGATTGCACTCGGGAACAAGAAAAACCTGGGCAAGCTTGAGCAACTGGGCAATCCTGTACACGCTGAATGAATAAGGCTACACGGCCAGAGTACCATAACCTTTTACCTACATCATTTCACTGTACACACTGCAATCAAGAGTGTTGATAAAATCGGCTTTTGCCTGTATCCTTACGTGAAAAAAATATTTACGCTGACAAGACGTGATTATGGCTAGAATTTACGGAAACATCCTCGAATGCATAGGGAATACACCGCTTGTACGGATAAATACCCTCAACAGGAATCCCTCGGTAACCGTGCTGGCCAAGCTCGAAAGCATGAATCCGGGCGGATCAGTCAAAGACAGACCCGCCCTGAAAATGATCGAAGAAGCAGAGCGCAGGGGGGAGCTTACCCCCGACAAGATAATCATCGAGGCCACCAGCGGAAACACGGGAATAGGCCTTGCCATGGTTGCAGCGGTAAAAGGGTATAAACTGGTACTGGCAATGCCCGAGACAGCCAGTCTCGAAAGAAGAAAGATCCTGAAGGCGTTCGGAGCGGAAATACTCCTGACTCCCGGTGAACTGGGGACAGACGGAGCCATAGAAAAGGTCTATGAACTTGTTCGAGAACACCCGGACCGTTACTTCATGCCGGACCAGTTTAACAACACCGATAACATGCTGGCACACTACGAAACAACGGGAAAAGAGATTTACCGGGACACCGACGGGAAAGTCAGTACCGTGGTTTTAACCTTAGGGACCACGGGGACATCAATGGGCGTATGCAGGGCACTGAAGGAACTAAATCCCGATATCAGGGTGATCGGGGTCGAACCATACATGGGGCACAAGATACAGGGCCTGAAGAACATGAAAGAATCTTACAAGCCGGGCCTTTTTGATAAGTCGATCCTGGACGAAGTCATATATATCGAAGACGACGATGCCTTCGAGACCGCAAGACAACTTGCCAGGCAGGAAGGAATTTTTGTCGGTATGAGCTCAGGTGCTGCCATGTACGTGGCGCTCGAGGTGGCAAAAAAAATGGACAGCGGGATCGTGGTGGCCCTGCTACCAGACGGAGGAGAACGCTACCTCAGTACTAATCTGTTCGCAACAACCCTTGAACCAGACTTTTCCTTCTACAATTTCCTCACAAAGAAAAAGAACAGGTTCAGGACCGTTGACGAAAGCAAGGTCAGTATGCTCACCACGGGACCTACCCTGGACAACCTCATGCATCTGGGACATTGCAGGAGGTTCGTCTTCGCCGACGTGGTTAGAAGATACCTTGAATACAAGGGCTTCGACGTTCACCAGGTGGTAAACATCATTGATTTCGACGAGAGAACCATTTTCGGGGCATCCAGGGAAAACAGGGACCTTGGCGAGTTCACATCTCACTTCCTTGGTACGTTTTTTGAGGACCTGGAAACTCTGAAAATACTTCCCGCACACGATTACGTGCGAGCCAGTGAATGCAAGGATGAAATAGTCAGAGTCGTAGACAAGCTCTTCGAAAAGGGCCTCGTGTACGAAAAACTGAGATCCGTGTACTTCAACATATCCAGGTGCAAAACTTACGGCGAACTGTCCCACGTCGATCCCCAGAAAATTCGCCCTTCTCAAATCACGGAATTTGACAGTTATGAGAAGTTAAATCCCCGGGACTTCGCTCTGTTGAAAAGAGCCTCCCTGGATGCACTCAAAAGAGGATTCTACGTTAAAACCACCTGGGGAAGCGTAATACCTACCTGGCACGCTTCCGCTGCGGCCATTGCGTTGACCGCCTTCGGTTCTACCATTGATATCTACGCCAGCAGTACAGACTTCCTTTTCCCTCACCTTGAGAACGTGCTGGCAGTAGGCCAGGGAATAACGGGGAAACTCGTTGCAAATCACTGGTTGCTGTGCGAGGTCGTCCTGCAAAACGGAAAGAGAATGTCTCATGCTGCAGATAATGCCGTGACCCTGAGGGAATTGATTGCATCAGGGTACAGGGGAAGAGAAATAAGGTTCTGGTTTCTTTCAAGCCATTACAGGAATCCGATTCATTTTTCACACGAAAGCCTTGATAAAAGCAGGAAAGCCCTCCGTCGCGCCCAGGAATTCCTCCGAAGGCTTTACTTTGCAACGGCCAGCGAAAAGGAAAATTCGGACATAAGGGAACTCATCTACCAGTTCGAACAAAAGTTCTTTGACGCCCTTGCCGACGACCTTAACACCGCAAAGGCTTTCGGTGCAATGTTCCAGTTCATCAGGCAAATAAATCCGTCCCTGGACAAGGGATTGGTACACCAGAACCAGAAAGAGAAGATCCTTGACCTTTTTAAGGAGATAAACAACATAGTTCAAGTGTTCGAGCTCGATTTTAAGCCGCTGTCGGATGAAGAAAAAGAGTTGCTTGCCGCAAGAGACAGGGCAAGAAAAGAGAAAAACTGGAAAGAAGCAGACCGCATACGGGAAGAACTTCTCAAACGGGGAATAAAAGTTCTCGACACACCCCTTGGAACACGCTGGGAAAGGCTTTCGTGAATCTGTTTCAGGCATAAAAACCCCACCACCGTCTCCAATCTTTGCGTGCTCGCTCCCTGCTACAGGGGGGAGACAGTTGATTTTCGCGTAAATGCGGGGTTCCCAGCCCTTCTTTTCGGAAAAAAGGAGTCTTGCCACCAAAGCGGGCATCATGGGGAATTTTCATACCCTTCCAGCGCATCTGATGAACACGGGAAAAATATTCACAGGAAAGCACATAAAAAATCCCGCTGTTCATTGCAAACAACGGGTTCAGTATCTACACTTTGCTATTAAAGATACTTTCAGGCCGCCTCTTTTTCCTCACCGGAAGAACCGGACTCGGTCGCTTCATTATCCTGGCACGTGCTCTTGCCACAACCCTTTTTCTCGATGTGGTCCACAAACTCACTTTCAAAGTGTCTCAGTGCAAGCAGCAACGGCATACTGGTTGAGCCGGCAAAATCGCAGTATGCCGCAAGCCTCATCGCATCACATATGGCCTTCAGTTCCTCTATGTCCCCTCTGTCACCTTCCCCGGCCATAATCCGATTTAACACCTTTCTTAATCTCATATTTCCCTGCCTGCAGGGGACGCATTTCCCACAGGACACTCCCTCATCCCATCGCAAGAAATAATCACACAAGCAGACCATACAGATGCTATCATCTATTGCAATAAGGTATTCCTGCTCCCTGTCAAGGAGAACATCACTACGGAACGACCTGTATGGCGAAACATGAAGCAGGTCAAAAATAACCCTGCCACGAACAAGTGTTTCCAGCAGAATGCCCCCGGCCATGTCAGGGGTAACCCCGGAGTAGAAGATCTTCTTCCCGGGAAAACCTACGAAAGGTCCTTCTTTGCAATTACCGCTGCACGCGGTTTTCATCAAACCCACCTCAACATCAAGGCTATTTTTCCGGGTTGCCTTTACCAGTGCTTCTTTAACTTCAACACATCCGCGATTGCAGCCTGCACCGGAGCAAACCGTAATATACGGCCTGTCAAAATCTGGCGGACAGAATTCTTCACTTAACTTCCCGGCAATACCGTAAGGGTGGTAATCAGCCTTCTTCCTGGCAAACCGTCCACCTAACAAACCGCCCTTGTTACTGTTTCCCTTACCAAACTTCAATGCCATCAGAGTTCCCCTTGTATCAGCCTAATTTTAATACAGCACGCTGGCTGCCGCCTTTGCAATATCAAACAATTGACTGGGAGCAATTCCGAGCAGGACAATTGCCGCAATAAGACCATAATTAAGCATTTTTAATCCGAATCCCACCTTCAGGGGCGGAATTTCGTCCGTGTCGGGCTCAAGCAGGTACGCTGCCTTGATTATGATCAAATAGTAATAAAGAGAAATAGTAGCATTGATCATACCGATAATCACAAGAGCCAGATACCCCTTCTGCATTGCTGCCAGGAACACCAGGAACTTGCCGGTAAAGCCCACCGTGGGAGGGATACCTGCAAGACCGAAAAGCCCCAGCATAAGTGTCATTGCCAGAAGCGGTGACCGTTTGTGAAGCCCGGCAAGGTCTTTAACCCACACATTTCTCCCATCCGGAGATACCTTAACTATAACCATGAAACACGAAAAGTTCATGATCAAATAAGCCAGGGCATAAAACATTGCAGAAGCAAATCCCGTTGTATCCATGGTAAGGATACCGATCAATACATAACCCGCGTGCGCAATGCTGGAATAAGCCAGTAACCTCTTGATATCCTTCTGAATAATCGCCACCAGGTTTCCAAAGGTCATGGAAGCCACGGAAAGGACCATCAATACCTTTACCAGAAGTTCGTTATTCTGGCTTGCCAGACCGACAAACCTGATTACTATGGCAATAGCTGCCACCTTGGAAGCCGTGGCAATGTACGTGGTTACCTGGTTGCTGGCTCCCTGGTAAACATCAGGAGCCCAGAAATGAAACGGAAACACTGCCTGTTTGAAAAATAGCCCGGCGAGCACCAGCATCAGTCCCACAGCGCCGGCAGGTTGTGTTATGAGACTTGGGAAAAGCTTGAATAGCTCGGGAAGATACGTGGTATGAGCCACTCCAAAGAGCAATGACATCCCGAAAAGGAGAAAGGCCGAAGCGGTAGCCCCGATCAGGATGTACTTGACACCCGCCTCCTTGTCGAAACCAACTCCTCTTCGCAGAGGTACAAGAATGTACAGAGAATACGAAGAAAGCTCCAGGGCAATGTAGAAGGTGAGGAGTTCCACGGCGCTGACCAGCATCATCATACCGATGGTACACGTAACCAGGAAAAGGTAAAACTCGGCATGCTCCCGTTCACTTATGTCTCCAAGGTTGTCGCAAACAGCAACGACGAAAAACAGGCCAAGCGCCAGCATGAACTTGAACACCTGGGAGAAAAGGTCAACCTTGTAAGCATTATAAAACAGGTACCCGTGCATTTTAACTGCAAAAAGGGTGACGAACACCCCAAGGCTTGCCAGACCAAACGCGACTAAAAAGGTACGCCTTCGGTTGGCAACTTTTTGCACGGATAACAGGAACAGTATTAACGCCATTACCGTGTAGTAAATCTCTGGCAAAAATAGTAAAGTTTTCATCTCACCTCTACCCAAAACCGAGTTAAATTAAAATCCACCCACAAATGGTATTACTGCACTCTGAATAACATCGAGAATCAATCTCGGGAACAACCCAAAAAGCAACAGGATACCGGCAAGTATGATTCTCGGAGATGCCAGGAAAAGAGAAACATCCGGTATATGTGCGAACTTTTCGTTCTTGGGGCCGTAGAAAGTCTTCATCACTACCCTCAACATGAAAAGGGACGTAATCACGATTCCGCATATTGCCAGGATACCTCTTACCGGATACGTCTTAACAGCGGCGATGAAGACCAGTATTTCCGCCCAGAAACTGCTCAAGCACGGCACACCAACTCCGCAGAGAGCCGCAATGATAAAGAAAGCGGACGCCACGGGCATTATTTTCGACAGCCCGCCGAGTTCGTTGATCATCTTGGTGTGAGTCTTATCATAGATATATCCGATGCTGGAAAAGAATAATGCGGTCATTACCCCGTGAGAAAACATCTGGAAAACAGCACCGTTTATTCCCCCGACACTCATAGTAGCCAGCCCGAGGCCCACTATTCCCATGTGAGACACGCTCGAATAACCCACGACGTATTTCAAGTCGTTTTGCGCCAGACCAATAAAGGCCCCATACACAATCCCGATGGTGGCAAGCAGCGCCATAAGCTGCGCCCAGTACTGGAGCCCCTGCGGGCATAAAAACATCCCGACTCGCAAAATTCCGTAAGCCCCCAGCTTCATCAACACACCGGCGTGGATCATGCTCACCGCCGTAGGTGCTGCCACGTGACCAACCGGAGACCAAGTGTGGAAGGGCCAGACACCAGCGAGGATTCCAAAGCCGAGATATAACATCACGAAGGCTATGATCTGAACGTGCTTGGTAAACCCCGCTCTATGAAGGGCCAACAGATCAAAGGTATTCAACCCGGATTTTGTCCACAAATAAAGTATGGCAGGCAATATCAACGCGCTTCCGGCCAGCAGATAGAGGGTAAGCTTCATACCGCCGTATTCTTTTCTCGTTGACCCCCAGATAACAATAAGAGGGTACATCGGGAAGAGTGCAACATCATACCAGACAAAGATGAAGAAAAGATCAAAACTCATAAACACGCCGTATACCCCGATAACCAGGAGGTACATGAACGCGAAGAATTCCTTTACCCTGTTTTCCAGTTCCCACATGGTGAGAACCCCGGTAAAAAGAACAACAGACGTGAGCAGTAGCATGGGCAAGTTAATACCATCAGCACCCACAAAGTAATATATTCCGAGGGATTTCACCCAGAGATAGCGCTCAACGAACTGCAGACCGCCCTTGCTGGTATCGTAGGTGACATAAAGGTACAGAGAAATAACTACCGTTATGCCAGCAAAAAACAGACTTACCTTCTTTATAAGCTTATCTCGCTCCGGCGGGATAAACATGATAACAAGAAGCGCTACCAAGTTTGTTAGCAACAAAACTGTTAGAAAAGGAAAACTCGCCATTTCCATCGATATCATAAGCTTGCCCACCTGCTTCTACTGTTGGTGATCAATATTTCAAAAAACCTCATCCCTCTAATCCACATCTCCTGCCTATCCTAAAAAGGAAAGCGCAACAAAACCCAATATGGCAACCATGACAAATATGTTGTACTGAACCATATTGGACTGCAGAAAACTGGCTATCCGCCCGCTTCCCTCGGTTCCCCTGCATAGCCCATCAATGCCTCCGTCAATGACCCGACGATCATTTCGGGTGAAAATGTTGGTGAAACCAGAGTAAATTATCATGTCAAGCGCCCACCTGTAGAAATGATCCATGTACCAGCGGTTCGCAAAAAGTTTCTCGATGGCGGGCATGCGGCTGAGGAAGCCTTCCTGGGACGCACCTTTCCGCCCGTATTCCAACCAAGCCACCGCCACACCTATGAGAACCAGCACAATAGCGGTAATGGTAAGCCAGTGTCCTCCCGCCTGCGCCGCTTCTGCGCCGTGTTCCATGCCATGAGCAAGTATAAAGTCGGCAAATAGATAATGTTCAAATTGCTTTTCGAAAAAGCCGAGTACACAGGTAACCGACGCGAGGATTATCAGTGGCCAGCCCATAAGCCAGTAAAGGATACTTTCTCCCTCGTGGTGTTCCTCTTCATGATGCCCGTGATCCTCGATTTCCTTCGGGAACAACATGACAAATATCAGCCTGAAGGTGTAATAAGCAGTCAGAACTTCACCAAAAAGTCCTGCGGCCAGCCATATTTTATTCGGATGATGGGCAAGAGCCACCATAATCGATTCCTTGCTGAAAAAGCCCGAAAAGGGAAAGACACCGCTTAGTGCAAGCGCCCCTATGGTCATGCAGACCATCGGCACCTTCAGGTTACGCGCCCCCTGCCTCGACATAACAAAAAAGTCATTGGTGTGATAATGATGGATAAAAACTCCTGAACAGAGGAACAAGAGCGCCTTGAAGCCCGCGTGGGTAGTCAGGTGAAACATACCCGCAAAGTATCCGCCGGCTCCAAGAGCCATAACCATGTATCCCAGCTGGCTGACCGTGGAATATGCCCATACCTGCTTTATGTCCCTGGCAACCATTGCCATGGTGGAAGAGAGAACCATGGTGATGGTACCGATAAGGAGTGCAAACTGCAGCGCCTGTTCAGATCCTGCAAAAAACGGAAACAGTCTCGCAAACATATAAACGCCCGCCGCCACCATGGTTGCCGAATGAAGCAAAGCGCTTACAGGGGTTGGACCTTCCATGGCATCAGGCAACCACGTGAGAAGCGGGAACTGGGCGCTTTTGCCGATTACGCCGCAAAAAATAAGGATGGCGGAAATGGTTATAAGAGGCACGGGAATCTGCTTCGCGACCGCGGCACTATTTACGTCCACAATGCTTAAGTTCCCGTAGTACAGTAGCAAAATGACGAGCCCTATGAACATGCCAACGTCGCCAATACGTGTGACAACAAAGGCCTTTTTGCCCGCCTGTGATGCGCTCCATTTTTCATAATAGAACCCGATCAACAGGTAAGAAGCTAGCCCGACAAGCTCCCAGAAGATGTAAAACTGGATCATGGAAGGAGCTACCGTCATGGTCATCATCGCCCAAGCAAACAGCGACTGGCAGGCATAATAGCGGGAAAACCCCGGATCTCCGGCCATGTAGCCCAGGGAATAGATCTGCACCAGCGAAGCAATTACCGCCACAATCACCAGCATCAGCATGCTCAGATGATCCACCAGGAATCCAAAAGGAATTATGGTCTTACCCGAAATAACCCACGGGAGTCTGTACTGAAGGGGTTCCGTAAAATGCCTGGTGGCAACAAACAGGTATACAGCGCACAGCAATGATGTCAGTATGGCCCCTATAGATATGGAACACGAAACCCTTTCCCATTTTCTGGTGTAACAGATTATGGTCAAAAACGATAGAAAGGGCAGTACAACTGTTACGGTACAAGCCAAAAGAATCGGATCTTTCGTAAACATACGTTTCTATCCCCTCAGTTCTCGAGCACGTTCTATGTTTATCGATCGCAACTGGCGGAACAGCGCCAGGAAAATACTCAACGCTATCGCTGCTTCTGCCGCTGCTATTCCCATGATGAACAAGGTGTATATCTGGCCTATACTTGTATCGGGCGAGAGAAACTTGTTAAACGCCATGAAGTTAAGGCTCGCAGCATTGAGCATGAGCTCAATGGATACAAGTATGGCTATGAGCGAACGCCTCATCATTACACCAACAAGGCCAAAACTAAAAAGTACCGCCGAAATCAGCAAATAAAGAGTCAGGTTATTCACTAGGAAGTCCTCCCGTTATACCGAGAAATAATTATCGCCCCCAGCATTGCCACAAGCAACACAAGGGATATAACTTCAAAAACAAGCACATACCTGGTAAGCAAAAAATCACCTATGGTTTTAACCGACCAATCCAGCTTCCGTTCGCTAGCGGGTTGCCAGGCCGTTTTATAAATAACCCCGACGTTTACCCCCAGGATAAGAAGACCGGCAAAAATGCTTGTTGCCATTTTTGAAACCTTCCTTTTAGGCTTTGGCAAATGAACCGGTCTCGATAGCATTATCGCAAATACCATCGCAATACAGATTGCTCCCACGTATATCAGAAGTTGCATCAATCCGATAAAAAGACTACCGAGAAAGACGTAGAGCCCTGCTACTCCGCATAGAGCCAGGGCAAGGCCCAGCACATTGTACAGAATGTTTCTGTGAAAAACCGCTATTATGGCGCCGCAAAACGTTATCCCGACAACAACGATAAACGCCAATTGCGGCAAAAGTCCCTGGCTTAATACCCCACCATTCATCTCGCTGACTCCTCAAAATATTTCACCAAGTCAATAACACCGTCCCATCGTGATTCATCGGCAAGTTCGTACTCCGTAGAAAATTTCAGGGTTTGCATAGGACAGGATTCAACACAGAGCCCGCAAAGGCTGCAGTGGCTGAAATCAATGTAGTAATGAACCACCCTCTTGGCCTCAAGAGCCCTTTCCTTTTCTCCCTGAAGCTTGATCACACCTGACGGGCATACCTTCATACAGGTTCCGCACGCCACGCAATAATGAGAACCCGTATCCGGGAAACGCCTCAGCTCAATGTGCCCCCGGTAGCTTGGAGACATCTCTATCTTGTGCCTAGGATACTGAAGCGTTACAACCGGCCTGTAAAGCCTCTTGATCGTCACCTCAAGGCCTTTAACCAAGCTCCAACCACCAACCAAAATGTCTTTGAAATATCCCATATTCGCAATTCACCCTACTAAATGAGTTTAATTACTCCAGCAGTTATAATAAGGTTTGCCAGGGCAAGAGGTATCAAAACCTTCCACGAAAAGCTTATCAGTTGATCAAACCTAAGACGCGGGAAAGTCCACCTGAACCACATAATCACGAACACCAGCAAGTAGGTCTTTGCCAGAAACCAGATAATACCGGGTATTCCGAAGCTGTGACCGAACGGTCCCGTCCATCCTCCCAGGAACAGAGTAGTTGCCACAGCGCAGACCACAAACACGTTCGTGTATTCTGCAAGGAAAAAGAGGCCGAAACGCATCCCGCTAAATTCGGTGTGAAAACCGGCAACAAGCTCCGACTCTGCTTCAGGGATGTCAAAAGGAGCCCTGTTGGTTTCCGCAGTGGCGCATATGAAGTAGGTAAGAGCAGCTATGGGCTGAACCAGGAAAAACCAGTAACTAGTTTGCGCCTCCACGATCTTCGACATCTGAAGAGTCCTGGTCATCAACACCACACTCAAAACAGATAGTAACAAAGGTATTTCGTAGGCTATGTTCTGTGCTACTGACCTTATCGCCCCGAGTAGCGCATACTTGTTGTTGGAACCCCAGCCACCGATTAATATGGCCAGCACGTTGATGGTAGAAAACGAAAAAATGACAAGCAGTCCCACGTTCATATCGTTAAGCGGAAGCGATTTCGAAAAGGGTAGCACTATAAAAGGCACCAGCACGGGGACAAAGACAAGCACCGGCGCGATTATAAAAAGAATCCTGTCCGCCCTTTTCGGTGTGATCAGTTCTTTTCCGACAAGCTTCAACCCGTCAACGATGGTCTGCAACAGGCCAAAGGGCCCCACTTCCTTCGGACCGATCCTCAACTGGATATGACCGGCAACCTTTCGTTCCAACCAGACCAAAAACAGGGCGTTCAACTGGCTGAAGATGAGAACCACAATCAGCCCAACTATCAACCGCCCTAACTCATTTGCCAATACATGCTCCATAAAACCCGCCATAAAAGAATTCTCCTCCGTCAACAATATGGAGAAAACAACTGGTTAAACAACATTATCCAAGATCAGCGATCTATCTCCGGGACAACAATGTCTATGCTGCCCAGAATCGCTATGGTGTCGGCCACCAATGTGCCCGGCAACACTTCTGTCAGGGCCTGAAGGTTAGAAAAACTCGGTACCCGAATCCTTATCCGGTACGGGTATTCCGTTCCGTCACTGACTATAAAGAAAGCAGCCTCACCTCGTGCACTTTCAAACGGAAAATAGACCTCACCTTTTGGGGGCGCTATTTTGATCGGAACACCGCTCGCCCTGTACGGCCCCCGCGGTAACTTTTTAATGGCCTGTTCGATTATTCTGCAACTCTGCTCCATTTCGTTAAGGCGAACCATGTAGCGATCCCAGATATCCCCCTTTTCTCCCACGGGGATCTCGAAATCGAGCTCATCGTAAATTTCATACGGCTCCGCCTTCCTGACATCGTAAGCAACTCCGCATCCTCTTAAATTCGGCCCGGTGACTCCGTACTTGATGGCGATGTCCTTCGTGATCAACCCGATATCTTTTACACGATGTATAAAAATCACGTTCTTGGTTACCAGGTTGTGATAATCGGTCCACCTGCTCCGCAATCTTTTTACAAAGCTTAACGCTCCTTCTATAAAGTTATCGTCAATATCTTTGGCGACTCCGCCTATCCTGCAGTAACAGTAGGTAAGCCTCGAGCCGGTAATGTAGTCAAGCAGATCGAGAATCACTTCACGATCGTCAAAACAGTAGAGAAAGGGAGTAAAAGCGCCAAGGTCCATAAGGAATGTACCAAACCACAGAAGATGACTCGAAATCCTGTTCAGCTCGGAACATATAACCCGGATATATTTAGCTCGTTCCGGGACTTCAAGCCCCATAAGCTTTTCCACCGCCAGCACGTAACCGTGATTGTACAGGAAACCCGACAGGTAATCGACCCTGGACGGATTGGGCATAAATTGCC
>JALXAI010000220.1 GCA_026992215.1 Desulfobacterales bacterium
ATCGGGCAATTGGGCGGGGGATCTTCCTCCTGGTATATAACCTGGTAATATTTTTTCCCGATTATGTCGCCAAGCCTGCCGTATTTTTTCCTGGTTGCCCTGTTTACCCTGTATATTGAATAGTTGTAATCGATAACGAAAATATTGTGCTGTATCGCATCAAAGCTTATTTCCAGCTCTGTTTTTGCCCTGCTGATAGACTCAAGTAGCTGAGCATTGTCAATGGCCACTCCAAGTTGGCGCCCCAGGGAGATCAAAAATGGTACATGCTCCAGACCCAGTCTCATCGGATCGTTGTTGGTGAGGTAGAGGAGTCCGAGCAGGGTTTTCTTGCTAAAAAGGGGAACACACAGAATTTCGTTAATATCGTGTTCTCTCATTTTCTGGCGCAGAAGCGGGAAGAAAATATGCCTTCTTTCAAGCCAGATAGGCATGAAGGTCTTTTTGATGGATTCAAGTTGTTCCGATTCAACACTGAACCTCTTGACGTGATTGTAAAGTTCTTTACCGAAACCCTTGTAGGCGGACAGTACGAAATCCCACGTCTCATCCGTTCTCCCTTTTTCCAGGGTGTAAACCGCTCCCATTTTAAAGTGAAAGGTATCAATCACTGCATCCAGCGCACTTTGAAGCACCTCGGATAATCTTGGAGACAACTGGGTGGCTCTTGATATTTCGTAAAGGATCTGAAGTTGATTTTCGTGGTGATCAAGCCTGAACGAGTCTTCGTCCCGGGAAATAGGGGAAATTACCAGGAGTTTTACAGGCTTTTGATCAAGGCGTAAGGGAAAGTTTCGTACCTTGTATCTGCTTCCGGGTTTTTTTATGAGTTCGTAGGTACCGGTTATATGATCTGCCAGTTTTCTGTTAATATTAAGTGTCTTGTCGAGGCGTCTTGATTCGAACAGGTTCTCAAATTTTTCCCCGACAACATTTCCGACCGCCTCTGCCAGAAATTCATTCAGGGAAAGGATGGTTTGTTTGTCATCTATCACCATTACTCCGTGACCGAGTTCACTCAGGATTTTGCTCCAGTAAAGGAGATCTTCGGAGTTCCACGGTACAGTTATTTCCGGTGTTACGCTGTCTACTTTCAATAGATTTGCTCCCGTGATCTGACCACGACCAATGTTACTCAATGATAGTATCTTAAGATTTAGTACCGGAAAAGTAATTCAGGCGGTCTGGTGTCCCTGCCTGAACTAGAAAGGACTTTCAACCGGGAACGTCCGGGGGAATTAGCAGCAACAACGGGAAAATTATTTCCGCAACAAGCCGAAAACCTTTGCCTGTTCGTAAATTCTCCTGGCATTTCGCAGGGAAGCTCCGTCAATCATTTTACCATCGATAGCTGCGGCACCATGTTTCTTTTCCTCCGCCTTCTTATAGGCTTTCAACACCTTCTCCGCCTGCTTAATCTCTTCGGCGCCTGGAACAAACGTGTCGTTTATGGTATCTATCTGGACGGGATGGATTGCCCATTTGCCGTCCGCACCCAGGGCAGCGGCAATTTCACACGATTTTTTCAGACCCTCCGCGTCTTTGAAGTTGCCATACGGAGCATCTATGGCAAGGAGGTTTGCAGCTTTTGCGGCCATAATCATTCGGCTCAACGGGTAATGGTAACGATGTCCCGGGTAAATATCTTCCTGTTCGCCATGGGAGCTGATACCGACATTCTTCATATTTACCGAGGCGCTGTAATCCGATATTCCGAACACCAGTGCGTCGAGACGATCGGTTGCAGTTGCTATTTCATAGGCGTTTACCATTCCTTCGGCACTCTCTATGGATGCCTCCAGCCTTATTCTTGCTTTGAAACCCATGAAGTTCTCGATCTGATCCAGCAGTTTGCTGACCATATAGATATCACATCCGGTGTTTACCTTGGGAACAACCAGAGAATAAAGGCGTTCACCTGCCTGCTCTACAACCTCCACAATATCCCTGTAAGCAAACGGGGTGTCCAGACCGTTTATCCTGAAAGACAATATTTTATTACCCCAATCGTGTTCCTTGAGCGCGGATACTACCGTTGAGCGTGCGTTTTCCTTTTCTTCCACGGGCACGCTGTCTTCCAGGTCAAGCATGATTTGATCCGCATTTAAGGAGACGGCCTTGGCTATCATTTTGCGATTATTGCCCGGAACTGATAAAATACTTCTTCTTGGCCTTGGAGCTCTCATTTTCTCACCCAAATGCCCCGGAAAATAAAATTTAAGGTTTGTGGACCTACTAGGTTACGCTCCACGAGTTTATAACAAAGAGGGACAGCTTGACTGTCCCTCCCGTGTTACTACCTATTTCTGTTTTTCTTTTAACGCTGCATGGGCAGCCGCCAGCCTGGCTATCGGCACCCTGAAAGGAGAACAGCTCACGTAGTCAAGACCAACCCTGTGGCAGAAATCTATGGAACTCGGTTCACCACCATGTTCTCCGCAAATACCGATCTTGAGGTCCGATCTTGTTTTTCTGCCTTTTTCAACTCCAATTGCCATCAACTGGCCAACACCTTCCTGGTCCAGTTTTTCAAAGGGATCATGTTCCCATATTCCTGCCTCAAGATAGGCAAACAGGAAACCTCCCGAGTCATCCCGGCTTATGCCGAACACGGTCTGTGTCAGGTCGTTGGTGCCAAATGAAAAGAACTCCGCCGAACGAGCTATCTTGTCCGCCGTAAGCGCTCCCCTGGGTACTTCAATCATGGTGCCAACCTTGTACTTGACCTCCACTCCCATTTCGTCAATTATCTTCTTTGCCACCCGGTCAACAACGGCCCTCTGGTTTTCGAATTCAGCCACGTGACCCACCAGGGGTATCATGATTTCAGGCTCCACATCTATGCCTTCCTTTTTGACGGTGCACGCGGCTTCAATAATTGCCCTTGCTTGCATTTCGGTAATCTCAGGGTACACGATCCCAAGGCGGCACCCGCGATGACCGAGCATCGGATTTGCTTCATGCAGGCTGTTAACCTTGCTTATTATTTTCTCCTCGGGCACTCCCATTTCTTTCGCGAGTTCGGCAATCGCCTTGGGCTCGTGGGGAAGAAACTCGTGAAGGGGAGGATCAAGGGTCCTGATGGTCACGGGAAATCCGTTCATAACTTTGAATATCCCGATAAAATCTTCCCTTTGCATCGGAAGAAGCTTGTCCAGTGCCTTTCGCCTTCCTTCCTCGTCGTCGGCGAGGATCATCTCGCGCATGGAAACGATGCGATCTCCGCTGAAAAACATGTGTTCGGTACGGGTCAGACCGATTCCTTCAGCGCCAAACGCAATAGCTATTGATGCCTGATCGGGCTGGTCGGCATTGGTGCGAATTCCGAGCCTTCTGAATTCATCCGCCCACGACATCAACTTTGAGAAATTTTGATATACTTCCGATTGCCCGGGATCCAGGTCCTTTTCAATGAGGACTCTCAATATCTCTGACGGACGCGTCTGTATCTTCCCTTCGAATACTTCTCCCGTGGTACCATCAAGTGAAATCCAGTCACCTTCTCTAATGATCCTGTCCCCAACCTTGAATTCTCTTGCCTTGTAATCGATTTCAAGGGCGCCGCACCCAGCCACGCAAACTTTTCCCATCTGCCTTGCAACCAGAGCCGCGTGCGACGTCATACCGCCCCTTGAAGTAAGAATTCCCTGCGCCGCATGCATACCCCTGATGTCTTCGGGAGATGTTTC
Source organism: Desulfobacterales bacterium (assembly GCA_026992215.1). Taxonomy (GTDB): domain Bacteria; phylum Desulfobacterota; class Syntrophobacteria; order B119-G9; family B119-G9; genus B119-G9. The sequence goes on from JALXAI010000220.1 coordinate 3,690, forward strand.
AATTCGCACGAGGATAACCTTCTCTCCCCTTTGAGCCCACTCTTCCGCGTCCGGTGCATTAAAGACAACCCTTCCCGTGGCGGCTCCGGGCCCTGCATTCAATCCCACTGCCAGCAACCTTTTTTCACGTATGGCCTTATTTTTTTCCTCTATGTCAAAGGTGGGACTCAGGAGCTGTCCGAGCTGTTCAGGTTCAACCCTGAGTACTGCTTCTTCCTTGCTGATTAATCCTTCTTCAACCATGTCGATGGCTATTTTAACGGCTGCAAAACCCGTTCTTTTGCCTGACCTGGTCTGAAGCATCCAGAGTTTACCGTTTTCAATGGTAAATTCTATATCCTGCATGTCCCGGAAATGGCGATCAAGGATCTTGCGGATCTCGTCCAGCTGCTTGAAAACTTCCGGCATTTCTTCTTCCAGGGACATGATGTCACGGTCGCCTTTCTGGCGCTTTGTCAGGGGTTGCGGGGTCCTGATTCCCGCAACAACGTCTTCTCCCTGGGCGTTCATCAGGTACTCACCGTAAAAAACATTCTCTCCGGTGGCAGGATCCCTGGTAAAGGCGACACCTGTTCCGGAATTCTTGCTCAGATTGCCAAAAACCATGGCCTGAACATTGACCGCCGTACCCATGTCGTCTGGAATGTTATTGAGCTCCCTGTAGGCTATGGCCCTGGGATTATTCCACGATTTGAAAACGGCACCTATCGCTCCCCACAGCTGTTCCATGGGATCCTCGGGAAAATCAACACCGAGTCGTTCTTTAATAACTTTTTTAAATTCAATCACCAGGCTCTTTAAGTCCTCCACCGTGAGTTCTAGGTCGGACTTTATGCCTTTTTCTTGCTTCTTTTTCTCTAGTATCTCCTCAAAGGGATCGATGTCATCTTTGCTTTCCGGTTTCAGCCCAAGCACTACGTCCCCGTACATGGCAACAAAACGCCGGTAACTGTCGTACGCAAACCTCTCATTGTTTGTCATCTTCTTGAGGCCTTCCACTGTTTCATCGTTAAGACCCAGGTTCAGAACCGTATCCATCATACCCGGCATGCTGATAGCCGCTCCCGATCGCACGGACAGGAGCAGGGGTTTTTCGGGGTCTCCGAATTTGCGCCCCATTATCTTTTCAACTTTCCTGAGGTTCTCTTCCACCTCTTCTTTTAAACCCGGGGGATAGTCGTTATGCTTCTGGTAATAGCTACAAACCTCCGTGGTAATGGTAAAACCTGGTGGGACGGGAATACCCAGGTTGGTCATCTCGGCAAGACCGGCCCCTTTGCCTCCCAGCAAGTCCTTCATATCCTTGTTACCATCAGCTTTCCCTTCACCGAAGAAGTACACGTACTTAGGCATTTTCACTTCCCTCCTGTTTGGGGTTTTAGAATATTACCCTTAGTAGTCAAAACCTTTGTGATTCCGACCTTCGAGCATCGACCAGGGAGATTGACTAAAGATTGGATATTTCGAGAAACCGGAACGTCGGGTCAGAATTCCGAGCAAAACTGATATCATATTTTGTTCATTAATGTCAAAGTAAAGCTTCCCGCAAATTTGTTCCCGGGAGAACTTGCCGTTTGATACGCCCTGCGAAAAGATGCTGTCAATATGAGGCTATCAGGTCCAGGGAAACAAGGTTGAGGTGCAAAGTCCCCGGTTCGGTGATCCCCAGTTACCGTTTCGGGTACACAACTCCACGGATCCACTGAAATCAAGCGGGTTTACCCACGTTAATTATGTTTAGCCAAGTTTAATTGAAAATCATCGCTCATGTGTCTTACACTGTAAACTAGTAGAACGCGCGGGGAGTTCTAACCCTTTTGGCGCTATTGATCAAATCACTTGGTGTTTGTGTTCACCATGGATGCAGAGGGAAAAGATGAATTTGGCAAAGTGCTTGGATAATCCGGAATATCACATTGCTGTTAATGATAACCTTCCGAAAGGACTAATTTTTTTTGATAAGAACTGGAATGTCCTTTATGTCAATAGGAGTTTTTGTAATATTTTCAATGTATCCCGCCGAGAAGTCTTTAAAAGAAAAGCCGAATGTTTTCTTAGTGTCATAAGCGGATACATTGGCGAACTTGAAAGCCGCGAAGGTTTTTCCAAAGAAATTATACATACGGGTAATAAAGGCTCCGAATTCCTTGTCAGGGTCGAAGGCAAGCCCCTCAGATTGAATAACGGCATCATGGGCGGATATTTTTTTCTGGTCGAAGACTGGACAAGGGCCCATACAACCAGGAAAGAGCTCGAGATTGCTAAGACAAAGATGGAGCTGGAGGCTCACAAGCTATGGGCAATTCTTGAAGGGATTGACGAGGGTATCGTGGTTCTAAACGAGAAAGACGAGATAGAAGAAGTCAATTCCTGGACCCTTAACCTCCTGGGATTACAGAGAAAAGAAATGGTGGGAAGAAAATTCTGGCTATTTCTTAGTGATGAAGATGCCGGCGAAATAAAGAGAATTATTGGTTCCTACAAGTGCAAGGAACTAACAGAACGCACGGTTTACACTAAGAAGATGAATGGTAGCTATTATTCGATACGAATAAATCCTATTTACCGAATAGGCTTTTATTACGGTGCCATCGTAAACATTATTGATGTTACGGAACTTGTAGAAGCAAGGAGGCAAGCGGAGGTAGCCAGCAAGCTGAAGAGCGAATTTCTGGCTAACATGTCCCACGAAATCAGGACGCCGATGAATGGTATTCTCGGGATGGCTCAATTGCTCATGGACACCGATCTTGATTCTCAGCAAAGAAAGTATCTTAAAATGATTCAGGCATCAGGAGAGTCGCTGCTGCAGATAATCAATGATATCCTCGATTTTTCGAAAATCGAGGCAGGAAAACTGCTTCTGGACGTAACACGGTTTGATCTCGAGGAAGTTGTAGAGAGTGTGATAGATACACTGGCGGTTAAGGCTTCCGAGAAAAACCTCGAACTCATTTACCAGATAAAACCTGATGTTCCGCGTTTCTTGCTGGGAGACCCAATTCGGTTCAAGCAGATACTTATTAACCTGCTCGGTAATTCGATCAAATTCACGGAAACCGGGGAGGTAGTACTGACAATTGATTTGAAAAGGGTAATAAGAGAAAAGGTCGTACTGCTGGTTTCTGTTAAAGATACGGGCATTGGAATCAGCCCTTCCAAGCAGAAAGCGATCTTTGAGTCGTTCGCCCAGGCGGACGCGTCAACCACCAGGAAATACGGTGGCACCGGTCTTGGGCTGGCTATCACCAGGCAGCTCGTGGAAATGATGGGTGGTGAAATTTGGATCAAGAGTGAACCGGGCAAGGGAGCTACCTTCTGTTTTACGGCGGGATTCGAGCTTCTCGAAGAACCACCGGAACGTGTCAAACCTATTTGCATCTCCAAGTTAAAAGATTTCCCGGTTCTTGTGGTCGACGACAACGAGACCAACAGGCTGATTCTGCAGGAAATGCTTTCTCTTTGGGGTTGCAGGGTTTCCGTGGTGGCAAGCGGTGAAAAGGCTATCGAAGAAATTGATCGTGCGCGCGAACATGGTACGCCTTATAAACTGGTATTGCTCGACTATCTTATGCCCGGAATGAATGGTTTTCAGGTGGCTGAATTGATCAGAGAGAAAAGCACCCCGGAGGTGCCCAAGCTGATAATGCTGACCTCGGTTGGAAGAGCGGATGATATGAAACGCTGCAGGGCGCTTAAAATAGATTCCTACCTGTTAAAACCCGTTAAGAAAGGTGAGTTGCTCGAAACAATCCTGGGAGTACTCGGTGAAAAAGTAAAACCGGGTGATGAGGAAAAAGAGAAGGAGACCAAAGATTCTTTAAGACTGGAAAATATCAGGGTGCTTATTGTTGAAGACAACCTTATTAACCGGAAGCTTGCAAGCAAATTACTCGATAAAAAAGGAGCAAAGATCGTTTGTGCTACGAACGGTGTGGAGGCTCTTGAGATCTTGCAAAAGGAACAATTTGATCTTGTTTTGATGGATGTTCAGATGCCCGTCATGGATGGTTTCGAGACGACGAAACAAATCAGGGCCATGGAAAATGAGAGGATCAGGAATATACCGGTAATTGCCATGACCGCCCATGCGCTAAAAGGTGATCGTGACAAGTGTCTCGCGGCAGGTATGGACGATTATCTTTCCAAGCCTATAAAGGCTGACGAACTGTATGAAAAGGTGGCCAGATGGAGCCTCAGGAAACGGGGGAAAAATTTGGAGAACGATTCAGCAACTGGGTATAACGAAAGCTAGGTCTAAGGAGTAACATGGGGTTTGTTAAACGTGTTAGTAAAACAGTCGCAATAGGAATAGTGCTTGGAATGATGCTTTCTTCCGGGGGCGTGGAAGCAAAAAAAGCCATAAAACTGGGGTTTGTGGGCAGTATTTCGGGCATGACCTCCGATATGGACGTAAATGCCAGGGACGGGGTTATCTACGCCGTGGAGGAAGTTAATGAAGGCGGGGGTATTCTTGGCAGAAAGGTCGAACTGATAATTAAAGACGACATGAGAAACACCGCAACGGCGAAAAGGGTAGATCGTGAACTTTTGGAAAAGGGCGTGGTTGCGATAATCGGTCACAGCACAAGCAGCATGACCATTGCCGGAAAGAGCATTGCCGACCGTTACAGAAGGGTTCTGATAAGCCCCACAGCCGCTTCCAACCAGCTTTTTGGAAAAGACGACTATGTGGTCTGCGTAAACTCCAGTCTCAAGGAAGAGACGATACGACTGGCAAAAGTGGCGGGAAAAAATCTAGGGACCAGAAAGGTGGTATGCTTCTATGACTTAAGTAATCCCAGTTATTCGGAAAACTACCTGAAGTGGTTTACTCGCTTTTTTGAAAAATACGGGGGAATGGTGGTAGATTCAGTCGCCTTTAATTCTAAAAACATGAACGAGTTCTGGGACATGATATCACGTATCGATCTTCGTGGGGCGAAGGGCGTCCTTATTATTGCCGCGCCGCTGCATTCTGCCATTCTGGCGCAAAAACTGAGAGAGGCCCGGGATGACATCGATATATTTTGCGTTTCCTGGGCACTCACTTCGACGTTTTTAAAAGAAGGCGGAAGGGCAATAGAAGGGGTCTGGTTTTGTTCCGATTTCAACCCGGGCTGCAGGAAAAAGAGTTACCTGAATTTTCGGAGAGGTTACAAACGACAATACGGTAAAGAGCCCGATCTCATATCCATGCTGGGTTATGAAACCGTCATGGTACTCAAACATGCCCTGGAAAAAAACAACGGGCATGCTCAAAATTTATTGAAATTCATACCCGGAAAATATAATGGAGTCCAGGGCTCTTTTTTAATCGACAGGTATGGAGATACCTACCGGGATTGGTTCTTGCTCAGGGTCAAAAACGGGAAGTTTGTAACATTGATGAAGGTGGAAAATTGAAATGAACGGAAAGAAAAGTCTGAGATTTTATATCACTTTCTGGTTTATCGTTGCATCACTTATTCCTGTACTGGTTCTTGGTGCAGTAAGTCATTTTTTCATAAAGTGGCAACTAGAAAAAAACGTTGATAAACAGACCAGAATCCTTGCCACCCTGGTTGCCCGGGATCTCTCCAAGCTATTTTCCGCCCAACAACAGCTGTTGTCTGTTGTTAGGAACGATATGGAGTCCGGAATCATCCCCGAGTCGAAGTTCCAGCAGTACATTTCCAGTTTCAATCTGGAACAAACCGTTTTTCAATCTCTCCTTTTGCTGAACCAGGAAGGGAAGGTCAAGTATATTTCACCCTACCGAAAAGAATTTCTCGGGATAGATTTTTCAAACTACGATTTTTTCCGCAAAATCAAAAAGACAAAAGCCAGCCTTTGGTCGGATACCTTTATGTCACCTTTCAGTGGAAAAAACTCGATAGCGCTGGGAATGTGGAGCAGAGAGGGGATAATTGTAGGGATAATAGACCTCGAGAAATTAAGCGCCAGGATGTCAAGGTTTGAATCTGAGAAAAGTGTACATATCATCGTTACAGACAGTCGCGGGATTATAATTGCTGCCCATGACAAGAATATCGTGGCTCAACGAATGAGCGTGAAAAGTTTACCCGTTATTTCCGAGGCCCTTAAAGGCAACTACGGTACGTTCAGGTACGAAGTCAACGGGACCGAGTATATCGGCTGTGCCGTTAACATCCCGGAAATTGGCTGGCTGTCAGTGGTTACTCAGCCCGAGCATGTTGCCCTGGCCTCTCTTTATCGATTTAACGTTTTCTTCACGATCTTCCTTGTTGGCACAGTAGTGGTCACACTCATTGTTTCGCTTATGGCCCCGAGGAACCTTCTGAGGCTTATACGCGATCTCAAGTTGCAAATCAGCAATATTGCTTCGGGTAAGTATGAACGGGTCGAAAAATCCACGGAATTCAAGGTAAAGGAATTTAACGAGCTACTGGATGACGTCAAGTACATGGCGAAAGCCATTCGTGAGAGAGAGCAGAGCATCGAAGAGGCGAAAAGGGACTGGGAGATGACCTTTGATTCAGTTCCCGACCTGATATTTCTTTTGAAAGAAGATGGTACCATATTCCGGGCGAATCAAGCAGCAGCAGAATACCTGCGAATCAGGGTTGAAGATCTGGTCGGGAAAAAATGCTTCGACATTGTTCATGACACCGATACGCACCCACCTTTCTGTCCCCACGTTCGCAGCCAGGAATCCGGGAAGATCGAAACCGAGGAAATAAAACTGGAAAACGGTAGGTACCTTCACGTGTCATGTTCACCAATGATTAATGAAGATGGCAACTTTCTCGGCACGGTTCACGTTGCTCGTGACATTACCGAAAAAAAGAAGCTGGAAGAGGAGATTCTTCGCAGCAAAAATTTGCTGGAAAACCTCTTCGAAAACTCCACGGAAGCCATCGGAGTTGTGGATCGCCGTGGCAGATTCATGAAAATAAACAAAAGAACGGAGGAGATTTTCGGCTACAGCAGGGAAGAACTGATAGGAGAAAAATTTACCAAGCTGTATGCAGACAAAAACGAGCTGAATGAATTGGTGGACTCCCTTCGGAAAAACAAAGTTGTCCGGGAAAAAGAAGTGAAAATGGTGCTCAAAAACGGAGAAGTTGTCCCCATGGAAACTTCGATAAGTCTTCTTTATGATAGCGAGGGGCAACTGCTTGGAAGCGTCGCACATTCCCGTGATCTACGGGAAAAGAAATCTCTTGAAGCACAGCTCCTCCAGGCTCAGAAAATGGAAGCAATTGGCATTCTGGCCGGGGGTATAGCACATGATTTCAATAACCTGCTTACAACCATCAAGGGATATTCTCAAATTCTTCTGATGGACGAACAACTCAGGGCTACGGAAGGAGAAGCCCTCCAGGAGATAGAGCGTGCGGCGTCCCGTGCGGGGGAACTGGTCAGTCATCTTTTAACCTTCAGCAGGAAAGTGGAGCGAACTTCCAAGCTGGTGGATTTAAATGATGTAATCGGAAACGTGGTAAAACTTTTGAAGAGATCGCTACCCAAGAACATAGAACTGGACGTGAGGCTTGATAACAAACTTGCCCCTATCAAGACTGATCCTGTGCAGATGGAACAGATAATTTTGAACCTGGCTGTCAATGCAAAAGACGCAATGCCGGATGGCGGAAGACTGGAAATCAAAACCGAAAACGTTGAATTAACGGAAGAAGAATCAAGGCGCTTTGTTGATGCGATACCCGGGACTTACGTACTGCTTTCTATCAAGGACACCGGATGTGGAATCCCTAAAGATATGCTTAACAAGATATTTGATCCCTTTTTTACTACCAAGGAAGTTGGAAAAGGTACCGGACTCGGACTTTCCATTGTTTACGGTATAGTGAAATCCCACAAGGGTATAATCGATGTGAAGACAGAGGTGGGGAAGGGAACTTGCTTTAGAATATACCTGCCCGCGGAAAACGAAATTGACGAGATGAACGTTTCCTTCGAAGATGAAATGAAGCTGCCTGAAGGGCAGGAAAAAATCATGATAGTGGACGACGAAGAAGGCGTAGCCAGGGTCGCGGTTCAAATACTTACGCGATTCGGCTATGAAGTTGTGTGGGCATCAAGTGGTGAAAAAGCCGTAAAGCTCTTCCGGGAAACCGACCCTCCTTTTGACCTGGTCATTCTGGATTACATGATGCCCGGGATGGATGGCCTGGCATGCATGAAGGAAATACGAAGTATCAACAGGGATGTAAAAGTATTGTTTGCCACGGGGTTCGTAAGTGATATGCCCTTCGAAAAGCTGTATGAACGAGGGGCTACAGACGTAATACAAAAACCGTTCGATGTAAACAGCCTGTTGACAGCTGTCAGGCGTGCCCTGGATGGAGAAAAAGAAGGTACGTCGTAGTGCCGCTTTTCTCACTCTGCCAACTTACCTTGTCCCGTAGCGTCAGCCTGGAGTTATCTTTATTCATTGGGATTGCAAATATCTCAGATGGATGATAAGATGCTGGCGCTTTAGATGGCCTGCCTACGCCGTAACTTCTGAATTGGATTTAACGACCAAAAACATGTAAAGGAAGGTTTTGTCATGATCGATTCAAGATTTGAGAAACTGGCGACACAGGTTAATTTGCTTAATGTTTACAAGGCAAGGAAAGTTGTTTACCGGAAGCTGAAGAGGACATTGCTTGCGTCTTATCCGTCATTTTCAAAGGTCATCGGAACCGATATTTATATTAAACATGAAAACCATAACCCTACCGGGTCTTTCAAGGTAAGGGGAGCCGTAAACTTTATGCACCACGTTCCGACCGAAATCAGGAAAAGCGGAATAGTGGTGGCCACAAAGGGCAATCACGGATTGGCGGTCGCATGGGCTGCTCGAAAACAGGGAATACTTTGTAACGTTGTGGTGCCGGAAAATAACAACCCCCAGATAAACATGGCCATCCAGGCAGAAGGGGCACAGCTTATTGAAAAGGGAGAGGATTTTTACGAGGCACAAAATTACTGCGAGGAGCTTGCGGAAAATGCCGGATTCTTTTACCTGAGGCAGGGGAATGAACCGGAAATATTAAACGGGTTGGGTACCATGGGGCTTGAAATACTTGAAGATATCCCTGACGCGGACGTTATCCTTATGCCGGTTGGAGGAGGTAGCGGTTGCGCTTCCCTTGCGCTGGTGGTTAAAAGTATTAACCCTGAAGTGAAGATTATTGCCGTACAGTCGGAACAGGCTCCGGCCTTTTACCTGTCCTGGAAAGAGGGAAAACGAATCATTACGGACAGGGCGGAAACTTTTGCTGACGGTTTGGCAGCCAGAAGCGTTTTCGAAGTTCCCTATCTTATTCTGAAAGACCGAATAGATGACGTGGTTTTGGTTAGTGAAGAGGAAATCAAAAAGGGGGTTGAGCTTGCGTTGAGTCTCACCCACAATCTTGCCGAACCGGCTGGAGCAGTCACTCTGGCTGCCGCTTTGAAAATCAGAGACAAACTGGCGGGGAAAAAGGTGGTGGCAGTTATGACGGGAAGCAACATAAACTGCGATCAACTTACGGCGGTGGTTGAAAGTACATGTATAGAAAGTAAGGACCAGAGTACCTGATCGGCGGCCGGGAAAAAGGGTTAACCACCGGTTTCTGGGTGAAAATCTGTTTTCCCGTAAGTACTTGGAGGGATCATGGAAATCAAGCAAATGGTAGTGGGCGTGATGGAGGTGTTCTGCTACATTGTAATCTGTGACAGGACCAGGGAATGTGTGGTGATTGATCCAGCTGGTGACGAAGAAAAGATATTTTCGGAAATACAGAGGTCTGGGCTTTCACTAAAGTATATTGTAAATACCCACGGTCATGCGGATCACACCTGCGGAAATGCGAAAATGAAGGCCCTTACCGGTGCCCCGATAGTGATGCATGCCCTTGATGACGAGTTTTTCAGGCGTCCCGAGAACGTAGAATGGGCAAAACAGATGGGTTTCAACCCTTCTCCACCGGCTGATCTCACGGTTCAGGACGGCTACGTCCTCAGGTTCGGTGACCTGGAGATGGAATTCATTCATACCCCGGGACACACCCCCGGTTCATGTTGCCTGAAAGTAGAAAAAAACCTCTTCACCGGAGACACGCTTTTTGTGGGAGCCGTAGGCAGAACCGATTTGCCCGGTGCTTCTTTCGAGCAGCTCCTCAAGTCGTTGGAGACCAGGATTATCACCTTACCGCCTGACACTCTGATCCTGCCCGGTCATGATTACGGAGACGAACCGACCTCCACCGTCGAAAAAGAAATGAAAACAAACCCGTACATTACGGACTTCATCCTTGACCAAGACTAGAGAATGCCAGGGCATTTCATCGAAATGAAATTCCCTCCCATCAGGGGAGTTGTTGTGGAAATATCAGATCGGGGGATTAAACACCTATCACTGGTTTCGGACAGATCATTAAAAAACCATCCTGTTTCTTACTCGAGATCCCGTGATTTCGGCAGGCCCCGATATGCCACAATCAATTTATTTTGCCAGGTCGAACGCCAGCTTGCCGAATACTTTGCAGGGGAGAGGAAACGATTTAATCTACCCCTCGATTTTGCAGAGGGGAGTCTATTTCAAACAAGGGTGTGGAATGTACTGCAGGACATTCCATACGGCGAGGTGACGACTTACGCTGAAATAGCCGGAAAGGTCGGTGTACCGCGTGCTGCCAGGGCTGTCGGGAATGCCTGCGCAAAAAATCTCTTACCTTTACTGGTTCCCTGCCATCGGGTCATAAAATCAGACGGAAGTATTGGGGGGTACACGGGTGGAATAGACATCAAAAAGTTCCTTCTCCAACTTGAAAAAGGACTTTAGCCATCTGCGGATTTTTCGATGTCAAACAACTTTATGCCGTCGGGATATTCAACGGTTTCGTACCTTGTTATGTGATTGAGTTTCTTTGTAAGCTTCCCCAATCTGTTTATTTGCTTCTTTAACCTGTCGGCAACGTTGAATCCTGGATGATTCTTGTCGAGATCCAGAAAAAGAAGGTCTACCAGCCCTGCCATGGCTGTCAATGGCTGGTTAATTTCATGGGCAAAGGCGCCGGCCATCTCCAGCACTCCCTGAAGCCGCTCGGCCTGCAACGCTTTTTCCTGCATTTTCTGAATCCTGAAACCGACCTCAATTCTTGCCAGAAGCTCCTGTCTCTTGTCATGGAGAGGCTTCGACAGGTAATCGTCGGCCCCTGTCTCCAGAGCGTAAACAACGCTTTCCGTTCCCGATATCATGGATAAAACAATAATGTAAACCGAGCAAAGGCTCGGTGTACTCCTCACCCTGCGGCAAAATTCCATCCCGTCGAGCCCCGGCATCATCCAGTCCAGCAAAACAACCTGGGGTCTTTTTTCTTCGAGCAACTGGCGGCCTTTCTGTCCGCTTTCCGCAAGCAGAACCTGGTAGCCTTCCTTGGTCAAAAGCTTGTCAAGGTAAGCCCTGGTAACCGGATCATCATCTATAACAAGTATGACTTTTGGTTCTTCACCTGGTTCGGAAGAAGTTACAACTTTCTGTGGCAGTGCCTGGAATTTCCTTTCCCAGTTGAGATTTTCATAGGCTGCTTCGAGGAGATCCTCTTCGCTGATTTTGTCTGACGGCGAATAAGTGGAAGAGCCTGTAGACAGAGAAAACCTCAGATTCCCGTTAGGCCACGATTTCGCCTCTTCATACAAGCTCTCCTTTATTCTTCTTGCTGCCTTCTCGCTGGTTAGCTCATTTGCCCCCGGATGCATAATAACAAACTGTTCCGGGAATATGTGATACACCTTGTCTTTCGATCTCACAACAGTTGTCAGGTAATTGCCGACTCTTCTTACAAATTCCACCACATATTCCATCGACGATTGCCTGGCCTGGAGGAGTAAGAAATCGACATTCAACAGGGTGATCGAAAGAAAACCCGGCATATGATCGCACCGGTACATCTCTTCTCTTAATTCCTTTCTAAAGAGTTCCCTACCGGGGAGACCTGTGACCACATCCCTGCCGTGGTAACCGGCAGCCCTTTTCCCAAGGTACACATACTGCCTGTAGAGTTCTAACTTCAACCGGATCAAATCCGGTTCACATACCATGGGTATGGCATCAAATATATTCGAGGTATAAAGGAGGTACTGGGTCTCGGGATCATCCTCCTCCACGAAGGTCACAAGCAGAGGAGGATTCCCGACATTACCGACCATTTCCAGGACTTCCGATGGCTCTTGCTTTTCACTGAAAAAAGGGGCGAATACCAGGTCAATATCGTCTCGAAGCCCAATTTCCTCGGGTCTGAGAACGTCCGTCTCCATGCAATTATTTCCGGATTGTTCTATGGTTTCAGCGACGCATTTCCTGATTTCTTTTTGAGGGTGAGACAATAAAATATTTAATTTCATATTATTCTTCTCCGTTTTCGCGACTATCCCGACCCAAGCAATTATTTTTCAATATTTCCCTTAGTGAAAACCAGAAAAGACCACAGGACACCAGTATCAAGCAAACTATAATGTATGTTCCGTAAGTTTGAATACCGGCCAGCAAATTAAAGACGTTTTGAAGGGCAGAAATTACCGAGGGGTCTTTATGCTGGGCAGAAATAGTTACTAACGGGGATACCCACGATTCTACCACCTTGATAGTTTCCTCAAAAAAAAGAAAACTCGCGATACCACCAATCAAAGCCCAGATTATAACCAGGACTCCTGCTTCTCGTAATATTTTTCTCTGGACAGGATGCAAATTTGTCTCTGAAGCCATTGTGCTGGAAATTTCGCCCCTCCGACGTGTATTCAAACCCGTATTACTTTATACTATATTTATAATATTTCAAGCTATTTTACACGAGCGCGGGTTTAAAGTCACAGAATCCCGGCCCCTTTTCAGGGAAACTCGTGAATAAAAGCCATGACAAAAATAATTCTAACAAAAAATGCGATTATCTTGAAGTCTCGGAAAAAAATGAAGCGGAAGGGATACTAAGGAAACAAGCATTCCCCTTCGCCAGCCAGCCCTGAAAACATCGGTGCTCCAGGGAACACAATGAGAAATCGAGATCGTGATATCAGTATCCACGAACAGGCGCATATCAACCCGAGTAAAAGAAAGAATTATCAAGCAGAAACCCTGGTTTTCTTGAGATTATCCGTGAAAGCGGTAAATCTTTCGCACTCTCGAATACCCCGGTAAAAGAAAGTTGTAATTTTGAGCACGTTTGAGGTTTAATAGGGTTAAGTGAATCCCCGCTACGCATGGAGGTCATAGATGAACACGGCATATGAAATCGAGTACAATGCATTGAAAATGGCGATAGAAAGAATAGGCACCAGCGTGGACCGTCTCATCGGAATGGTGAATAACTCACTTGAGCGCGGGATCAAAATTAATTGTGAGGACCTGAAAAGAACGGAAGAGGAAATCAGGGAAACGATGCAGAAGCTGGAATCGGAGGTCATGAGATTCCTCGTGGAATACAAGCCGAAAGACTCGGATTTAAGAAGCGTGCTCGTGCTTATCCGTTTGAGCAACAGGTTTTCCGAGATTGCTTCTTACTTTGCCGCAATGATTAAAGAAATGAAGGATCCGGAACATTTCAACACCTCTTACCTGGGTGCCACTGGCATGATAAGAGATATCCTAAAAGACCTCAATTATGCGATAGCGGAAGAAGACTTTGATTTGAAGAACCTGGAAACAAAAACCAGCCAATTGGATGATAGATTAAACAGGTGTTATCATGAATGTACGTGTTTAGCGGAAGAGCCGGAAAACCTATCCCCCCTGGCGTTGAAGAGATTGAGGTGCGTTACCATACTTGAACAAACCGGAAGAATCTTGAAGGATTTGGTTTCCGACCTGGCATACATGATCAACGGGACCTACGAACTGCCGGGATCTGCTTATACCATCGTCGCTCTTGAGTAAAACGTGAAAATATTTTCAGTCTAAGCAAAATCGAACCCCCCCGTGTGAGACAGGTGTCCAACCCGAAAATCCCCGAGCTCAAAGGGTAGCAGGTTTCATAAGGAAGCCTTCGGGACTACTAGTACACGTTAAAAATGATGTGGCATCCCGTTAAAGTAAGTAAGAATATGAAGGCCTCTTTTATGTGATTTTCATTTATGTAACGTGCCAGTCTTGGACCAATCTGGCCACCGATAAAGACACCGGGTATCCCCCACGCCAGGATGTGCCAGTCAGGATAGTGTTTTAAGGCCAGGTGAACCAGAGATCCCCCTATCCCCACCACGAACATTATTGCGAGTACATTAGCAACTGAACATGACATCTTTAGGCGCAACTTCGAATTTAAAATTGGCACCAGCCAGTTTCCTATTCCAATAGAAAGCAGTCCCGCAAGAAATGATGAAATGAAAGGTGCCCACCAGAACCTTGCAGCCTCGTCGCCGCCTATCCTCTCTTTCCCTTCCTCGCCGTATTCTTCGGGACTCAGCAAGAAAGCAAAGGCGGCAAGCATGCACATGATGCCCAGTGAAAATTCGAGATCCTTGCCGGGGACAAAATTTGCCACACAAGAACCAAGCATTACTCCCGGGATAGCAAAGTAACAAAAAAATTTGACCAGTCCCCAGTCGATCTTCTTCAACCTGTGATTAGCGTAGGCACCCGATCCCTGGCCAAAAATCTGGATCATCAGAGATAATACAATGGCTTCATGGGGAGCTGTTTTGAGAACGAGCAGAAAAAATGGTGCCCACAATATTCCGCCGCCGATACCGGTCAGGCAGGAAACCGTCGCTATGGCAATTCCGGCAGGAAGCGCAATCCATTGTACGTGCATTTTATTTGACTTTGTCCTTTACAGTGACTTCATAAAGACTAAATTCATTCAACAGGCTTTTGAGTGCATTTAAGCTTTTCCTGGTTTCTTCAAACCCGCTTTCCACTTTATCTGCAATCCTGTCTCTGTTGTCGGTTTTGGTTATCTCTACTAAATTCTTCTTGCACCTGTACATGTTTTCTTCGATATCTTCCAGGTATAGCAGAGTATTCGTAATTATTTCCTGGATATTTGCGGTAAGATCATTTATGAGTTCGCCAACTTCGGCAAGTTCGTCATTGCTTTCTATTTCGATCGATTCTCTGAGGTCTCCGGAGGCTATTTTTTTTGCCGCCTTTACCATGTGATTAAGAGGACCGATCAAATTTTTCACGAACATTATGAAAACCATGGCGGTCACTACCACAAGCATCGCCAGCAGAAGAATCACCTTGTTTCTCCAGTACCTGATAACTTCCGAGGCATTTGTAACAACGCCAGCAGTGATTTTTCCGGACGTGCTTGATTTTTCAAGGACACGAACTGTTACGTCGTCAACCCTAAACTGAACCCAGAACTCACACGTCATGAACACCGTGACCATGACGATGAGCGAGAAATAAATTACCATTTTGCGGGCTATGCTGGATCGTTTTCGCATGGGTAAAGCCAGCAGCGGTTCGGTAAATCGGAAAAACAAATTCTTCTCCTGATATTGTAGTTTTTACGTAAAAAACTTGCAAAAGATTCTTGGTTCCCGTGTTATCCTGTCCCCGGGATTCACGCAATTTCTGATTCGCCGCGGTTAAGGTTTCTTGACTTGCCTTAAGCGTATCTAATATATTCGGTGTTCTGAAATTGTTATATTTGGAATGCTGTAGCTGAACCGGAGGTTGAAAAGGAGGAAAAGCGCGTGATTGATGAATACCTCGTTCGATGCTTAAACCAGAGTTTGAAAGAACTGGCCGCCGAAAAGGGCGTTGACCCTGCGCAGCTTCGAGACGTAGCGCTGGAGGTGCCGAAAATTGAGACACACGGGGACTTTGCCACCAACGCAGCGATGGTTTCAGCCAGGTTTTTTAAAGAACCGCCCCGCAAACTTGCCGAACAGATTATCTCCAGGATGCCGGATCCTGAAAAGCTGGTGGACGGTATTGAAATAGCCGGGCCGGGATTCATAAACTTTTTTGTTAAGGACAAGGCGTGGCAAAACGTGCTGAAAACCATTGTTAACATGGCAGAAGATTACGGCAGGAGCAACCGGGGAGAGGGAAAGCGAGTCCAGGTGGAATTTGTAAGCGCGAATCCCACCGGTCCGCTTCACGTTGGGCACGGGCGTGGTGCTGCCGTGGGAGATGTTATTGCCAGGGCATTGGAGGCGACAGGCTACGATGTGTCAAGGGAGTATTACATTAACGACGCAGGCCGGCAGATGGAAATTCTGGGGCACTCCATCTTCTTGAGGTATCTGCAGCTTTTTGGCAGAGAAGTAGACTTTCCTGAAGACTATTACCAGGGAAAATACATAGAGGATATCGCCAGGGAACTGAAAGACACCAAAGGAGATTATTACTTGGGCGTTGAAGAATCTCAGGCCATAAACGAGATGTCAATGTTCGGAGCCGGAAAAATCCTGGATGAAATACGACAGGACCTCGAGGATTTCGGGATAAAATACGACTGCTGGTTCAGCGAAAGGAGCCTGTTTGAAAAAAGCAGCGTGGAAAAAACAATCACGGAACTCCAGGAGCGGGGATACGTGTACGAGAATGAAGGAGCCCGATGGTTCAGGTCTTCGGAATTTGGTGACGAAAAGGATAGGGTGGTTGTCCGTTCCAACGGGGCCCTTACTTACTTTGCATCGGACCTGGCTTACCACAAGGATAAGTTTGAAAGGGGCTTCAACATGGTAATTGACGTATGGGGTGCCGACCATCATGGTTACGTACCAAGAATCAAGGCAGGAATAAAGGCCCTTGGATACGATGAAAAAAAACTTCAAATCATCCTGGTCCAGCTCGTTAACCTGCTGCGCGCGGGGCAACCGGTTGCCATGTCAACACGCAAGGGGGAGTTCGTAACGTTGAGAGAAGTAATGGACGAGGTGGGAAAGGATGCAGCCAGGTACATTTTTCTTACCAGAAGGTCTGACAGCCATCTCGATTTTGACCTCGAACTGGCGAAAGAAAGGAGCAGCGATAACCCGGTTTACTACGTTCAGTACGCTCACGCCCGAATATGCAGCATGTTCAGAGTTGCAGAGAAAAACGGGATAGAACCGGATTTTTCCGCCGGGGCTGACTTGAATCTCCTTGAACTGCCGCAGGAAAAAAAGATCATGAAAATACTGGCGCAATTCCCCTCAGTGGTGGCCGATTGCGCCATGTTCCTGGAACCCCACAGGCTCCCGTACTATCTTGACGACCTGGTATCGGTGTTTCACAGTTACTACAACAAGAACAGGGTGATCTCGGACAATGAGCCATTGATGAGAGCGCGGTTCTACCTTGTGCGCTCCATTCAGGTGGTTCTAAAAAATGCCCTTGATATACTTGGCGTTGATGCCCCTGAAAAGATGTAACACGAATGAAAAAGAAGCAAAAAACCTCCGGTGATCGAAAGGTTTACCACTTCAGGATTTCATCGATGCAGCTGGCATGCATTGCGGCCTGCGCACTGATGGTTTGTTTCTGGATGTTCGTGCTGGGAGTTTTAACGGGAAGAGGGGTAATATTTAATAAAGTTCCCTGGCTTGCGCTGGATAGCAATGAATCCTTGGAGACACCCGCTGGGGGTAAGGAACCGAATAAAGAGCCGGAACGCGTTAACCAGGCTGAAGTATTAAAACCTGAAAAGATAGAAAAGCAGCTCGAGTTTTTCCACAACGTGGATAGATCCCGGGTGAGAGAAGAAAATAAGCAGGGATCCGTCTCGCGGCTGGTATCGAA
>JALXAI010000221.1 GCA_026992215.1 Desulfobacterales bacterium
TGACGGGATCGCCGGTCCGGAGACGAAACAGGCCCTTAAAACTCCCCTCAGGGAGAAAATCAGATACCTGAAACTGGCCCTGGCTCAGTTCAGGGAAGAACCCCTTCGGAACATTGAAAGAGGAATCATAATTAACATACCCCAGTTCTCACTGGAACTCTACTATGACGGAAAAATAATAGAGCGTCACAGGGTGATAGTGGGACGAGCGCAGGGCAAGAAAAAGATAGGCAACAAGCTCGTGGGAATCAATCAAACCCCCGTTTTGCAAAGCAAGATCACCCGGATAGTATTTAAACCCAGATGGTATGTTAATAAGAGAATATTGAAAGAATTGGAAGCGGAGAGCCAGGGTGACCCCGAGTATTACCGAAGGCAGGGTTTTGTCTTTTTACCGCCGAGAAAACCAGGCGGGCTCCCTCGGGTCTATCAAAAGCCTGGTGAGAAAAACGCACTTGGGCTGGTTAAGTTTGAATTTCCGAATCGTTTCCAGGTCTACCTGCATGATACTCCCACCAAGCACCTGTTTGCCAGGAGCAGGAGAGATTTTTCTCACGGGTGTATAAGAGTCCAGAATGCCCTCGCCCTGGCCAGGAAACTACTGGAACTGGACGGAAACAAGGCCTTGAAATCGATTGGCAAATACCTGAAACGCAAGAACCCGACTTACGTAAAACTCATTACTCCTTTCCCCATATATGTAAGATATATACCTGCAAGCACCGACGACTCCGGAAAGGTTGTGATATTGAGGGATATTTACGGCCGCCTGAAAGATAAAGTTGACAATAAGACCATGATATGTAGAATAGGGAGGTGGTAGGGTGAAGAGAAGGTATTTTCGAGTAATGCCTGCAGGGGAGCGTTTGGGTGAAAATGGAACCAGCTTCTACGATTCGTTGGCGGCGAATTTTTCTGTCCGTTTTGTTGATCTGTACTTTCCTTCCTTTGAACCTGCTTGCCTCTGATGCCCCTCACATAACCGCGTCCGTCGGTAAACCCAACCGGGGAAGATTGATAAACGGTATCCGTTTTCCACAGGGACTGGGAGGATACAAGCTCAGAAGTGTCAACCGGAGCTATACCACGCCGGAAGTGATAGGAGGCGTGCTGGCAGCTATCTTTACCGTGAAAGAAAAATACCCCGGTACTTGCGACCTGCGACTTGGCGACTTTTCTCTCCCCAGGGGAGGAAGGTTCTGGCCCCATAAATCCCATCAGAACGGAAGGGATGTCGACATCGGAATGTATGCCAGGAATAACATGGAATTGCCGGGACTGGTAAGAATGACCCCCAGAACCATTGACGCGGCAAAAACGTGGACCCTGGTTGAAAGCCTGTTGAGGAGTCAGAACATTAAGTACATATTCCTGGACATAAGGCTGCAGAGAGTATTATGCAGATACGCAATGAAACATGGTGTGGACAGGGATTTCCTTGTAAGGAATTTTCAATGGGCAAGCGGCTGCAGGTATAAATCCATTGTAAGGCACGACGGAAAACATTCAACCCATCTTCACGTGAGATTCAAGACGCCCTGGTCTCAAATGGCCGGAAGGAAATGGGGACACCTCTCCAAAGAGGATGCATTTATCATCGCGGCGTGCCAGGACGGGTATCTGCCTCACGAGTATATCTACACGGCCAAAAGAGCCATCAGTGTTGCAGACGTTTCAAGATACCTTGGAATAAAAGAAAACTTTGTACGGGAATGGAACCATCTAAAAGGAGCGCGGATCAAACCGGGAACTACGATCAAGGTCTACAAGGTAGGATACAAGCCGCTTGGCAATATCATGCTTGCGAGGTTTCTGAGACCGGAAATCTTTCCTTCGCCGGAACACAGGGTAACATGGCC
>JALXAI010000222.1 GCA_026992215.1 Desulfobacterales bacterium
TTCCAGGTATTATACTGATATTTCTCTTCTAATACATCCTAAAAAGATCCTACGGTTCAAAAAAGAATACCGGAAGCTACATTTATAAAATTTTGCGAAACGTGCGTCAAACGCGAGAAAAAAACAATGGGAAAGTTTTCATGGAACTTGTGGCCTGGGATGCCGCAAACACGGCCGGCGTTTTCTATCATCCCGGTTGTTATTCCCTGTGCGGCCAGGGGCGGCAGGAATTTAATCCTGGCAGTAAGGTGAACAGGGGGTGAGGTGAAAGATCCCGACTCCGGAGATTCCCCCTTTGCTGATACCGGGCGGGCAGCAGGGCTTCAGCAAATGATTTGAAAATCCACCGCCTGCTCCTTATTTCCCGAAAGTTTCTATGCTTTGTCCGGGCTCCCGGGCATCAGCTTTAGAACATTGAATTTTTGGACGGCTGCTCGGTTTATTATCATGTCATACTTCTGAATCGTATCTTTAATAATCTCCGGTTTAAGTTTTCCGGACACGTAAAGTTCTTTGAACCTGCCGTCATTGAGCAGGTTTATCACGTAGGAGACATGCCCGGTGATGCCAAAGTGGTCGAGACGGTAGATCCTTCCCAGTGTTTCCTCTCCGAGTTCCCAAAGGCCCCGCGGGATTGCAGGCCCGCTTTCTCCGCACGTTCTGACAGAAAACAACCTTCTGCAACTGAAAGGTCTCACCTTATAGATGCTGCAAAAGTTTCGACTGTCCAAAAAAGGGCATTTCATGCGCTTGAAACGGGGTTTTTCACGGGTGTTTTTCTTGATGTTGGCGTAAAGTAACTGCCGCTTGGAGGGTTTAAGGGTTTTTAAGTGTTTTAATATGGCCATTGCTTCGAGGGTGGTGGTATCTATGTTACCGACATCAATACAACAATCCGCGCAGCCTGGCTTGCATGCCACATGTTCCAGGTATTTTCTTGCTTCTTTGTTAAATTCCTTGTAAATTTTACGAAGTTTTTTGAACCTGTTTGCCTGGGACATACTTTCAGTTATCAAGTCCGGTAAGGTGATGTCAACAGCAAGTCTCTGTCAGCACCGGTTTTTTGAAAGCGCTATGTAGTTTTTTTGGCATTCTGGGCGATTTGACGGGATTTTTTCGCTCGCAGAAATTTGATTTCCTTCGTGTAAACTGTTTCAATTATAATGGAAACGCAAAGTTCTTCGGACGGTGAATTCGTGGCATAAATATTGCCATAAATAAGTATCGAAAGGTTCAGATCTGGGGCCCCGGCGAGTTTAAGAGACTTGTGCAATACATCATTCGGGTACGTGTGATAGTGGTATTGAACTTTTTCATGCATACAGATGACGAAAAGGAGTTTTGATCGAAGCAGAGTATGTCGTGAAGGAAAACCGGATGCTGAGAGAATTTTGTTGGTATATTGAAAGCGTTGGTCAAATTATATAACCGGCTTTTTTGTGTAACCGTTTTTCTGGTAACCCGTAATACATCAAATCGTGAGGAGATAGTGCATGAATTACGAGCGAAAGGCAGTGCTGGTGGTGTTTTTCACTGTGGTGTTAACCTTTGTAATGGCTTTCTGGTGCATGCCCCGGGTCCCGGTGCAGTCAAAATTTTGTCTTTCGAAGGCCTACGCGGAGGGCATTGATGATACGTTCCCTCCGGATACCGGCGATGAACAGAGCCAGATAAAGGATCCCCTTGAGCCTGTTAACAGGGTCTTTTATCACATCAACGACAAGCTTTATTTCTGGTTGCTCAAACCGGTATCCAAAGTGTACAAGTTTTTCGTGCCAAAGCCGTTGAGGAAGGGGATCAGAAATGCATTTCACAACATCAGAATGCCTATAAGGTTCGTGAACAACCTGTTGCAGG
>JALXAI010000223.1 GCA_026992215.1 Desulfobacterales bacterium
CCTACGTTGTTTTTACAGCCAGAAAAATCGCGGAATTGAAAAATGTATCCCTGGAGGAGATGAGTGAACGGCTGACCAAAAACACGGCCAGACTATTTAATTTACCGGTAGCTGAGTTAAAAAGGGTGTCAGAGCAATGCCAAATTTGATTCTGGCCTCGGCTTCTCCCAGGCGGGCCGAGATGTTAAAAAACATCGGAATAGACTTTGGAGTAGTTCCGAGTAATGTTGAAGAAAACCCAGAAGGGGTAATTCCACCCATCGATCTTGCTCTTAAATGTGCTCAACTTAAAGCTGACGCTGTCTCCAAGAGGTTTCCCAACTCCTGGGTTCTGGGCGCTGATACGATAGTGGTGGTCGATGGCGAAGTCCTTGGGAAACCGGTGAATGACACGGACGCCGTTCGTATGCTCGGTAAGTTAAGCGGGAGGAGACATAAGGTGGTAAGTGCGTTTTGTGTGGCAAACGTGTCTGAGATGCGCAAAGTTTTGGATTATGTCGAAACGCAGGTCTGGTTCAAAAAATTAACAGACGACGAAATAAAGGGATATGTTTCCACCGGAGAACCTCTGGACAAGGCAGGTGCCTACGGTATCCAGGGAATAGGAAGTTTCCTCGTGAAAGAAATAAAGGGTTCTTACACTAACGTGGTAGGGTTGCCCCTGGCAGAAGTAGTAGATGTACTGGTCGAGCTCGGAGTATGCAGACCATTTGAAAAAAGCAGGGGGCAAATTCCTCAACAGCGAGGTTAAAATGAATGAAGTAAGAGACGAGGTATTCGAAAATATTTCGAAACGGGTGGAAAGGATCAGGGAAAAGATTCGCTATGCGTCGGAGAAAAGTGGTCGTTCTCCCGAAGAAATTACCCTGGTTGCTGTCACAAAAACCGTTGAGGTAGAAAGAATACTTGCCGCTATAAAAGCAGGGCTCAGGGTTTTCGGAGAAAATTATATCCAGGAGGCCAGAAAGAAGATCGAGGAGATAAACGAACCCGTTGAATGGCACTTTATCGGGCATCTCCAGAGAAACAAGGCCAGGTATGCGGTGAGGCTTTTCGATATGATTGAAACCGTCGACAGTGTTAGGTTGGCAGGGGAAATTCAAAAAAGAGCCGAGTTGGTCAACAAGGTTCAACCGGTGTTGGTACAGGTGAATGTTTCTGGTGAACAGAGCAAATCGGGGATTTCTCCGGATGAGCTCCCTGAACTCTTAAAGTTTTTGAGTAAGAGCACGAGCCTTGCATTCAGGGGGCTTATGACAATGCCGCCGTATTTTCATGATCCTGAAAAGGCGCGGCCTTATTTCAGCGAACTCCGACACCTGCGGGACAGGATGGCCGATAAGTTCCCTTCTTTGTCGTTTTCCGAGTTGTCCATGGGAATGAGTGGAGATTTTGCCGTTGCAATAGAAGAGGGAGCTACGATAGTACGAATAGGAACAGCGATCTTTGGTGAAAGGAACAGGCAATAGCTGGAGGACAAATAGCCAGGTTGTAAAACGTGTTGGTGAGGATATGGTAGCCGAAAAAAAGAAAGAACATAATATTCGAGATATTGCGAAAAAGCTGGGCTTTGAATTTCATGAATACCTGGAAGTTCTTGATGTATTTCTGGATAATACTCCCGGTGTTATAGAAGATTTTAAGTTTTGCCTGGAAAAAAACAATCTGGGGAAAGCATCGGAACTCTGCCATCTTATCAAGGGAGGGGCGAGCAGTATAGGTCTGGAGTTAATATCCGGTGTCGCTCATGAAATCGAGAAAGCATGTAAAAACGGGAGCGTATCCGTTGTTCCCGTGCTTCTGGAAAAACTCGAAGTTCTCGTGGCCGGGTTGGCGGAAGAAAGAAAATCAATGGCCTAGAGTTTTGAGTATTCTCAGCTTCTCTTCCGGGAGCGGTTCGGGTTTTCCCAGTTGGCTTGCAAGAAAGTAGACGTATGCCGCGTTTTCCAGTTTCTCAAGCAAATAGAATGCTTCCCATGTTGTTTTTCCGAAAGTTAGCGAACCATGACGGGAAAGCATAATGGCCCTATGGTCGGGGAGGAAATCTGCTATGGATTCGGGAACTTCTTCGGTGGATGGAGTGGCATAACGGGCGACGGGAATTTCTCCACCGAAAGTCAGGAAAACTTCGGGCGTATAACTGGTGCAAAGTTTTTTGCCTGTCAGCGTTAGTGCGGTACAGAAAGGCGGATGAGCGTGAATCACGGCATTGATGTTTTCGCAGGTGTTGTAAATTTTAAGGTGCATCTTAATTTCCGAAGAAGGTTTCTTTGTTCCGGAGATAGTGTTTCCTTCGAGATCCGTTATTATGATGTCGCTATCTTTCAGGAGGCCTTTATGAGCACCTGATGCCGTTATCAGAAGTTCCGATTTTTGAAATTTAACACTAACGTTCCCGTCAGTGGCACAAATATACCCTTTTTCATACATCAAGTTACAGACTTCCATAATTTCTTCTTTCAATGATTTTATGCTTATCATTATTGGTACCTCCGTTGCCTTTCGTGTTTACATGTTCCAATACGCGCAAAGATCCCTGGTTCCGTGTTTACTGCGATTTTTTTAAACCAATCGGGCGAACGTGTCCACGAAAACCTTTCTTTTTGGCTGCATGCGTAAAGTGCCTTTTAAGGGAATTCTATATTAGATTGCGCCGGCGTGAGCGTAAAGTCTTCGTCGAGGAAGTAAGTTTTCGTGCAAAAACTGTTACCTTGATTTGCTTGTTTGGAGAAAAAGCGATATGTGCTGGTCAAGTCTTGGTATCCGTGTCCGGGTGAAGTATTTTGTACTCTGGGGCGGATTCCGGTAGGTTTGGGAATCGAGGTTCTTGAAAAAGAATGATAAAAGGGGTATTGGAAAATGTCCGGTTTTGTGTGAGGAGAAACCGGGTTTAGCTCTGTTTGGGGCGAAACCGGCGGCAGGAAGTGCGGCTAGCGACAGAGAAGGTTGAAATTTCCTCCAAATTGCGGTAGGCCATCGAAATGGTGTACTAAAGAAACCGATAAAAGGGAGACAGGGTTAAATGATAAAGTGGTTTAAAAAGGAAAGGAAAAAGGAAGATGATAGTTCGGCAGAGGTGATCGAGGTTGGCCGGTCGAACGAGGAGTCATCAGAACTTCCGGAAGAGGTTCATGGTGCGGATAGTTCTGGAGAAAAACCGGGACAGGGAGCAGACGCGGAAAAAGATACGGATATACTGCACCCGGATGAGGAAACGAAAGATGTTTCTGAAAGGGCGGGGGGATCCGGAAAACCTGAGAATGCAACCGTCGATAACGGCAAAACAGGAGGATTTCTGGGAGGGTTGAGAAAGCGCCTTTCAAAGACCAGGGAGAGGCTCGTGGGGCGTCTGGATCGCCTTGTACTGGGTAAAAAACAGATAGATGACGATCTGCTTGACGAACTGGAAGAAATACTTATTACTGCAGATCTCGGAGTGGAAACCACGCGGGATTTGATTTCCTCGGTAACTGAAAAGGTGAGAAGAAAGGAACTTAATCAGCCTGACAGGTTAAAAGCGTATTTGAAAGAAGAAATTAAGGGATATTTTGAAGATCTGGATCCCGAGGTTGATTTTTCCGGGGCCAGACCTTTTGTTACTCTTTTCATAGGAGTAAACGGGGTTGGCAAGACGACAACGATTGCAAAACTTGCCAACAGGCTTAAAAAGGACGGTAAGGAAGTCATGCTGGTTGCTGCCGATACTTTCAGGGCTGCAGCCATCGAGCAACTGGTTCACTGGGGAGAAAAGGCCGGGGTCGAAGTGGTCCGACAGAAAAGCGGAGCCGACCCCTCCGCGGTAGTTTTTGATGCTCTGACCGCTGCCATCGCCCGGGATGCGGATGTGGTTTTAATTGACACGGCGGGCAGAATGCATACCAAGGTCAACCTCATGGAAGAATTGAAAAAGGTAAAAAGGGTCATCGGGAAAAAAATTCCGGAAGCGCCTCACGAAATCCTGCTGGTTCTGGATGCAACAACCGGTCAAAATGCACTGTCGCAGGCAAAGCTGTTTTCGGAGCATCTGGGAATAACGGGTTTGGTCCTGACTAAACTGGATGGTACCGCGAAGGGAGGAATTGTTGTTGCCATATGCAGGGAGTTAAAGGTTCCGGTTAAGTATATAGGCGTGGGTGAGAAAATCGATGACCTGCATCCTTTTGATCCGGATAGTTTTGTAGATGCTATTTTCTGATGCGGCCTGGTAAAAACACATCCGGGTACTATTGAAATGCTTCCCTCAAAACATGCTACGTTGTTGCGTATTCGGATTTCCGGCATTCTATCGCATACTCGATGGTGCATGGCGAAGGGAATAAAGGGCACGTGGGAAAGATCGCGGGGGCTTTTTTCATGCCAGCTACTCTGGTCACCGGGTAGGGACAGCCAGATCTCGGCGCGAAATTTCCCGATCGAAAGCGCGCATGCATGGAGCAATGATGCCCTGTGAACTTTTTCCCTGGTACTCGCCGGTCGTGTGTGGCAACCCGGGATTTTCTCAACCAGGATCGTGAGCGAGGTACTTGGCTCTACGGTCTGGGAAAAAAATCACTTGGTTGGGCCGGGTATGTCAATGGTAGCACAGGTGCCTCCACCACAGCTTTTCGTGGTAATTTTGGGCTTTGGCCTGGATTTCATTCCCATCACGTAATTGGTTCGGCTCAATACCCTTTCAAGCTCCTCGGAACTGCATTTCGGGCAGACCAGCTTCCGCTCATCACTGCTGGATTTGAACAGAATTTCAAAGACATCACCACATTTAAGGCAGCGGAATTCATATATCGGCATCTTTTGAACCTTCTTCTGGTTAGTGATTGTTGTCGCTTGTTCGTATACCATGAAATACGTGTCATGTCACTCATAAATGGAAAGGATGATGGCCAATCCTGCACGGATACTCGAATTTGTTTCCCGCAGGTTTGCTGTCTGCCGGCATGAGTAGGAAGGCAATACAATCATCGGCAGAGATCGTGTTACAATGCAGGCTGCTCTTAATTTTTGTCTGGATTATGTGTACAGAGCTGTGATAATGTACCATAATATAATTGATGCGAAAGAAAACCATGAAAGAAGAGTTCAGCGGGTTTGGGGATCGTTTATCCTGCGCCTTGTCCAGGTTAAAGCAAGGATACGTTCAGGAGCCCCCGGGGTTAATAAAAGCGGCAGTAGTGCTGCCCCTGATAATAGGTTCAGGGAACGTGGATATACTTTTCACGAGAAGAACCAACCAGGTTAAATCTCACCGGGGCCAGGTTTCTTTTCCCGGAGGCACCGTTGCTCCGGGTGACAGGGGGGTTATTGATACTGCGTTGCGTGAAACCGAGGAAGAAATAGGAGTAGAGAGATCCCGGGTAAAGGTGCTCGGGACACTGCCTCCCCTGCCCACTGTCTCAACAGGTTACTTTGTGTATCCGGCTGTGGCGCAGTTAATGCCGCCTTACCGTTTTAAGTTAAACAGAAGAGAAGTCCGGGAAATATTTACGGTCCCACTGAATTTTCTTTTCCAGGAACACAACTGGAAACTGGGACCCGTTGAAACTGAAGATGGAACCTTCACGTCATTCTACTTCCGGTACAAAGGTTATCTGGTTTGGGGTATGACAGCGAGATTACTCAGAAAATTTAAAGAAATTCTTTCCGGGGAAGATTTTGTTTACTGACATAAAATGTAAGTCATATCAATGAGTTGAGGCTACGTATTCTAACAAATCCTTTAAAATGGGGCAAAAAGGCTGATTTTTATACATTTTTTTTGAAATTATTTCTTGCCATCCGCAAAGACTTAAGTATAATGGCGCTTTAGAGAAACATTCCAGAAAGTTAGAGAGGATCAGTGAATAAAATGAAGGTTCCAGGAAGAGTACTTAAAGGGTCCGCCTGGGGTGGGATTATATCAACCATAAACTCTCATTAGAAAAAGGAGGAGAAGGTTTATGACGAAATCAGACTTAGTAGCAAGGATGGCAGAAGACGCAGGGATTACCAAAGCCGCTGCGGAGAAGGCTCTCAACAGCTTTATTGGTGCAGTAATTGATGCTTTGGGGAAGGGTGATAAGGTTACGCTTGTTGGTTTTGGGACTTTTAGCGTGGCCAAGAGGGCTGCGAGAGAAGGCAGGAATCCCAGAACGGGAGAAAAAATTACCATTCCTGCGGCAAAAGTGGCAAAATTTAAACCCGGCAGCAAGCTGCGAGAAGCAGTCAAGTAAGAATACTGGAAAAAAGGCTCCCCGGTTTTCCGAATGCCGGGGAGCATTTCTTCCAATAAGCATTGGAACAAGAATTATTCCTTTTGTTTTTCAGTGTTTACTCGATGAATGGTTCAGGATGATTACCCCATAATCAATCCGCTCAGGGGACGCTCCGACCCGGCAATCTCTCCGGTAGTAATCCTTGTATTTACAATCGAAGATTTCAGACAACTGCGAAGGAACTTTTTAGGTTCATTTTGCGAAGAACGTGAGATTTACAACGCGACACTTCTGAATATTGATCTGAA
>JALXAI010000224.1 GCA_026992215.1 Desulfobacterales bacterium
CGATCCCCCAGGTGGTTTTCATGATATACCAGTGCATGTTTGCTGTTATAACCCCCGCCCTGATTACCGGGGCCTTTGCCGAAAGAATGAAGTTCGGACCCTTTGTTCTTTTCAGCGTACTTTGGGCTACTTTCGTTTATAATCCCCTTGCCCACTGGATTTGGGGAAACGGAGGGTGGATGGCCAGGCTGGGGGCGCTCGATTTCGCCGGTGGAATCGCGGTACACGTTAGTTCGGGAGCTGCTGCCCTGGCTGCTGCCATTGTTCTTGGCAAAAGAAAGGGGTATGGAAAGGAGACCATCAAGCCCCATAATCTGCCCATGACCCTTCTTGGTGCGGGGCTCTTGTGGTTTGGTTGGTTCGGTTTCAACGCGGGAAGCGCTCTGGCAGCCAACGGCATAGCCGGCAGCGCATTCGTGGCCACTCACGTTGCGGGCGCCACGGCGACCATCGCCTGGCTGATAATGGAATGGAAGTTCCTGGGCAAGCCCACCACTCTTGGAGCAGCAAGTGGCGCGATTGCGGGCCTTGCAACAGTTACCCCCGCGGCCGGTTTCGTGGGGCCTTTATCAGCCGCTGCCATTGGAATAATGGCAGGCGTGGGCTGTTTTTATGGCATAATGTTGAAGAATAAGTACGATTACGATGACAGTCTTGACGTGGTTGGCATACATGGTATTGGTGGCGCCCTGGGATTGCTGTCTGTGGGAATATTTGCCAGCAAAGCCATTAATCCCGGAGGTGCCGATGGCTTGATATTCGGAAACGTAACGCAGCTCGGCATCCAGGCTCTTTGCCTCATGGTCACCATCGTTTACGCTTTCGGGTTGAGTTACATACTGCTGAAGCTTGTTGACAAGGCTTTCGGATTGAGGGTTTCGGAGAACGACGAAATTGTAGGACTCGATCTCAGTCAGCACGACGAGATTGCGTACGAAATTTAGAAAGACGGCGGCAAAAGCTTGGTTTGTTGCATAGCGTGCAATAGAACAATGCTTTTTACAGCCATTTTCACATGAAGAACCGGATTTGGAAAGAGGGCCCCGGATGGCCCTCTTTTTTTGGTCTGTCCTGTCCCTAGTCTTCCTGGAGTTCCTTGATGTTCTTGTAGTACTCAAGAGCCTCGGGGTTGCTCAACGCATCTTTGTTAAGTACCGGTTTCCCATGAATTACGTTTTTGACTGCCAGTTCCACCTTTTTCATGTTCAAGGTGTACGGGATGTCCGGAACGGCTATTATTTTGGCGGGGACATGTCTTGGCGAGGCGTTGGTCCTGATTGTATCCCTGATCTTCTTTTTGAGTTCTTCGGTCAGTTCGTAACCTTCCGCCATTTTCACGAACAGGATGACCCGGACATCATTTTTCCATTCCTGGCCCACGACGATGCTATCGGCTATTTCTTTCAACTGTTCCACCTGCCTGTAGATTTCCGCGGTGCCGATTCTTACTCCACCAGGGTTAAGAGTGGCATCCGAGCGGCCGTAGATTTTCACCCTGCCTTCCTCGTGTATTTCGATGAAGTCTCCGTGTCTCCACACACCGGGATAGACGTCGAAGTACGCCGAAAGGTATTTCTTGTTGTCGGGATCGTTCCAGAAATAAATCGGCATGGAGGGTGCCGCCGCGGTGCAGACAAGCTCACCTTTCTGGTTGTATACCGGTTTCCCGTTTTCGTCCCAGGCTTCCACCTTCATTCCGAGTCCCCGGCACTGGAGCCAGCCCGCATAGACCGGTCCCATGGGATTGCCGAGGGCAAAACAGCCGTTTATGTCAGTTCCTCCGGAAATGGACGCCAGCTGCAGGTCATCTTTTACTTCCCTGTAAATGTATTCGAAGCCTTC
>JALXAI010000225.1 GCA_026992215.1 Desulfobacterales bacterium
AGCTGTTCCGCTCCCGGGTGATCCGCCTTGTTAATAACGAAGATATCGGCTATTTCCATAACACCGGCCTTCATGCTTTGAATTACGTCACCCATGCCGGGGACCAGCACCAGGATGGTTGTATCTACAATTTTTATTACGTCAATCTCATCCTGCCCGACTCCAACCGTTTCGATAATAACAACATCTTTACCAAAAGCATCAAGCGCTCTCACAGCATCATTCGTGGCCTTTGCTACTCCCCCAAGGTGCCCCCTGGTAGCCATGCTCCTGATATAAACGCCGGGATCGAGGCACAGCTTGCTCATCCGTACCCTGTCTCCCAAAACAGCACCGCCGGTAAAAGGGCTGGAAGGATCAACAGCAATTATTCCCACCGTGTAACCCTTCTTCCTGAGCTTTTGCGTGAGTTTATCCGTAAGCGTGCTTTTACCGGCGCCCGGAGAACCGGTGATACCGATCACATACGCGTTACCGGTATGAGGATAAAGCTTGCGCATCTGTGCGTAAGCTCTTTCATCATCGTCCTCCAGCCACGATATCAGGCGTGCAAGGGATTTTACCGAGCCCTCCAGAATTCCGTCTGCCAGATCCATTTCAACGATATCCAAGAACTTTTCACTTTTTACGTACGTTTTGTTTTATAAAGTCAACTATCTTTTGCGTTGGAGTCCCCGGGCCGAATATTTCTGCCACCCCTGCTTCCTTCAATTTAGGAATATCCTCGGCCGGGATAATACCGCCTCCAACAACGAGCACGTCATCCAGCCCGTTTTCTTTTAACAATTGGACGACCTTCGGAAAAAAGTAATTGTGCACGCCTGAAAGACTGCTTATCCCAACCACGTCAGCATCTTCCTGGATGGCTGTCTGAACAACCATTTCCGGGGTCTGCCTCAGCCCTGTATAAATAACTTCCATTCCCGCTTCTGCAAAGATTCTCGCAAGAAGCTTTGCCCCTCTATCGTGACCGTCCAGACCCGGCTTGGCCACTACCACCTTTATCTTGCGATCATTGCTCTTGCTCATCTATGGTTCCTCCGTCAGCATTCGACAATCTCTCGATCAATGCACCCTTTTACACAAATTCCTTAGGTCGATATTCGCCGTAGACATCCCGCCAGACGTCACAGATTTCACCCACCGTCGCCCTGGCTTTGACGGCTTCGATAACTGCCGGCATGACGTTCTCGTCTGACCTGGAAACCTCCCGCAGGTGATCCAGTGCTTCTTTCCACCTTTTTTGATCTCTCTGTGCCCTCAGTTTCTTGAGCCTTTCAATCTGCATCTCTCCGATCCTGGGATCAACCTTCAGGATGTTTGTAAGCGGTGGTTCTTCCATCACGTACTTGTTGATACCAACGTAAATTCTTTCTCCACTCTCAATTTCTTTTTGAAACCTGTAGGCGCTTTCCTGAATTTCTTTCTGGATATATCCCAGTTCTATGGCCTTCAGAGTACCGCCAAGTTCGTCTATTTTCTTAATGTAATCGTCTATCTGCGCTTCTATCGTGTCTGTCATCGCTTCCACGTAATAGGAACCGGCGAGAGGATCGACAGTTTCGGTGGCCCCGCTTTCCTCCGCCACTATTTGCTGAGTCCTTAAAGCCACAGTCACCGCTTGCTCCGTGGGCAAGCACAGGGCTTCGTCGTACGAGTTGGTGTGAAGAGATTGTGCACCGCCCAGAGCCGTGGCATATGCCTGAAGCGCAACTCTTACAATATTGTTCAGCGGTTGCTGGGCTGTCAGCGTAACGCCACCAGTCTGAACATGGTATCTCATCATCATTGACTTGGGGTTTTTGGCTCCGAAGCGCTCCTTCATTACTCGCGCCCAGTAGCGCCTGCCAGCCCTGAACTTTGCCACTTCTTCCAGAACATTCGTAAAAGCATTAAAAAAGAAGGAAAGCCTCGGGGCAAAGGAATCTACCGCGAGCCCTCGGTCAATGCAGGCCTGCACGTAAGCGATGCCATCGGCAATGGTGAAGGCCATTTCCTGAGCAGCGGTAGCGCCGGCTTCCCTGATATGATACCCGCTTATACTTATTGTATTCCAGCGGGGCACATGCTTGTAACAGTATTCTATCAGGTCAACGGTGAGGCGCATGGTGGGTTGAGGCGGAAAGATATACTGGCCCCTGCAGATAATTTCCTTCAAAACATCGTTCTGCACAGTGCCCCCCACCTTCTCGAAAGGCACACCCTGTTCTTCCGCGATAGCCAGGTACATGGCAAGTAGCACCGTGGCAGGGGCATTAATGGTCATTGATGTGGTAACCTTGTCCAGAGGTATCCCGTCGAACAACACCTTCATGTCTTCAATCGAATCCACTGCCACACCAACCTTGCCCACTTCTCCCATGGACAAAGGATGATCGGAATCATACCCGGCCTGGGTGGGGAGATGAAAAGCAACGCTCAAGCCGGTTTGTCCCTGTTCAAGAAGGTACTTAAAACGCTTGTTTGTTTCTTCTGCGGTTCCAAAACCCGCGTACTGTCTCATCGTCCACAATCGTCCCCGGTACATCGTCGGCTGCACGCCCCTGGTGAAAGGATATTCTCCAGGAAAACCCAGCTTTTCATCGTAGTCAAAATCTTCCACATCCACCGGGGTATATAGCCTGTTTACTTCCGTCCCCGATATCGTGGTAAACTTCTTCTTTCGTTCGGGAAACCTGTCCAGAACTCTTTTCAGGGTGCTTCCTTCCCACTGCTTGATCCTTTCCTTGATGGCCTTTATCTTTTCCTTATCAAACATCCCGAGAACCTCCTTACGTGTCTGGGTAAGCCCTTCTGCGGGCAACTTTCAGGATATTGGTAATATGAACTACAGGTTACCATGTGAATTTAAGAATTATTAAAAGAGTTCTTGTACCAGCATTTAGTTATCAGGTCAATGCAAATGTCAGGACTAGAAGCGCACGGGAACTTCCAGCCCGAGTGATAACCAATCCCTACCTGGCCCATATCTATGAGCCGGAAGGATCAAACATTAAACCTGAAATTTATAATGTCACCATCCTGCACTACGTATGTTTTACCTTCCAACCTTACTTTCCCTCTTTTCTGGGCATTCTGGTATGAGCCGCTTTCGACAAAATCCTCAAACGAAACCACTTCAGCCCTGATGAACCCCTTTTCCATATCACTGTGAATCACACCGGCAGCCTTAACTGCAGGAGTTTCTTTCTTTATTGTCCACGCCTTGACTTCATCTTTGCCGATGGTAAAAAACGAAATCAAATTCAGAAGCTCGTACGATGCCCGGATTATTTTGTCTCGAGCAAGTTCGGAAACACCGAAATCTTCCATGAATTCTTTGACTTCGTCTGCAGAAAGCTGACTGAGTTCCATTTCAAGCTTGGCACTGATCCTGAGGCACGGTCCATGCCTTCGCTCGATTGTATCAATGTCAACTTCAACCTTCCTATCCTCATCCTCGTTCAAAATTACAATCATGGGCTTGGCTGTCAGGAATGAATAACCCCGAAGCTCCGGCGAATTAACCACGTCTTGCGAAAACCGAAGGGGCTTTTCTTCTTCAAGTATGGACAGCGCTTTTTCCAGCAGCTCCTTTTCAACGGCCCTGCAGGGCTTGCCTTTTTTTCTCTCATGTTCCATCCGTTCCAGCCTTTTTTCAGCCACCAGGTAATCGGCAAGTATCAGTTCTCCTTCAAGCGCCTCGATGTCCCCCAGCGGATCGGCTTCACCGTAAGCCGGATGTTCAAAACATCTCACCACATGCATTAAGGCATCCACCGGCCGGATATTGCTTAAAAATTCTTCTCCCAGCTCCTTCTTTTTGCCTCCTTCCCGGACGAAGGCCTGATCAACAAACTGCACGGTGGCGTGAACAACTCTGGGTGGCTTGTAGACTTCTCCAAGGTAGTCGAGCCTTTCATCCGGCACGGAAGCAATACCTATATTTGCCCCTTTTTGCCTTTCTCCGACCATACCGACAGCCAAATTCTGGCCTGTCAAAGCATTAAATAACGTGGTTTTGCCGGCTCCAGGAAAACCGATTATTCCAAGCTTCATTTTTCCTCCTCGGTAACAGTGCACTGTTTAATAAATTCTAACATATTTGAAGAAGGCAGACAGAGCAAGACAGAAAAGAACAAATGACTGTTTTTCTCTACTGGAAGATACCCGCAGGGATGTTCACCGCAAAGCAATTGTTGTCCATTAGAGTGAAGGCTTTAATTCGTTGGGATAAGATCAGAAAATTAATTGACACAAGGTACCGCGGATGCTATTTACATAGTTACAACATACTGAAAAATAAAGATTTTTAACCAGCTAGAGGTAAAACGTCGAGGGATAATTCAGATGCTTGATCTTAAGTTCGTAAGGGAAAATACCGAGGTAGTCGCGAAGATGCTTGCCGATCGTGGCGTAGATCTGGATATTAACACCTTTAAGGAAGTTGATCGAAAAAGACGTGAAATAATAAAGGAAGTTGAAGCGTTAAAACACGAACGACGGGTGGTATCGGACGAGATTGCAAGGCTGAAGAAGAGCGGGGAAAGCGCGGAAGAGCTGATAAACAGAATGAAATCTGTTTCCCAGCGTATCAAGTCGCTTGATTCCGAACTGGAAGAAGTAAATAAGCAACTCCAGGAAATAATGCTCAGCATACCCAATATCCCTCATGAAACGGTTCCTGTCGGGAAAGATGAAAAGGACAATCCGGTAGTCAAGAGGTGGGGGGAAAAACCTGAATTTGACTTTGAGCCCTTACCCCACTGGGAAATCGGTGAAAAGCTTGGCATACTTGACTTTGAAAGGGCTGCTAAGATAACCGGAGCTCGTTTTACGCTCTACTGGGGTGCGGGTGCCAGGCTCGAAAGGGCTCTGATCAATTTTATGCTGGACCTTCATACAAAAAAGCACGGCTACACTGAAGTTCTTCCTCCTTTCATTACCAACGCTCACAGCATGCAGGGAACCGGCCAATTACCAAAATTCAAAGAGGATCTTTTCAAACTCGAGG
This sequence comes from Desulfobacterales bacterium, assembly GCA_026992215.1. Classification (GTDB taxonomy): domain Bacteria; phylum Desulfobacterota; class Syntrophobacteria; order B119-G9; family B119-G9; genus B119-G9. The sequence continues at coordinate 4,994 of JALXAI010000225.1, forward strand.
GATGGGACTACTATCTTGTACCAACGGCAGAAGTTCCCGTGACCAACATTCACAGGTCTGAAACGCTTGACGTGGGTGACCTTCCCAGGTATTACACGGCCTACACTCCCTGTTTCAGATCGGAAGCCGGGTCCTATGGTAAAGATACCAGAGGCCTTATCAGGCAACATCAGTTCAACAAGGTGGAACTCGTAAAATTCACAACTCCCGAGACATCCTATGATGAACTGGAAAGCCTGCTCCTGGATGCCGAGGAAGTTCTCCAGCTCCTGGGACTTCCCTACCAGGTGGTGGTACTATGTACGGGAGATCTTGGTTTTTCTGCTGCCAAAACATATGATATTGAAGTATGGTTACCAGGACAGGGAGTGCATAGAGAAATTTCCTCGTGCAGTAACTTCGAAGATTTCCAGGCCAGAAGAGCAAACATAAGATTCAGACGCCCCAAGCGCAAAAGCGAATTTGTCCACACCTTGAACGGTTCAGGACTGGCTGTAGGGAGAACAGTGGTGGCAATACTCGAAAACTACCAGCAAAAGGACGGCAGCGTAATTATCCCCGAGGCACTCAGGCCTTACATGAACGGTCTTGAAAGGATCACCGCCAGTTAGGAACAAAATATTTTTTGGACATTTACCTTTACATCCGCTTATAATTGTATGAAATTCCAGCATCTTGCACAAGGGAGGTATATAGATGACTAAGAGCCAATTAATCGAGGAACTGGCAAAGGCAGAAGGCATAACCATAAAACAGGCCGAAATCGCGGTTAATACAACTTTCGAAAGCATGGAACAAGCCCTCATAAGGGGTGAAAGAATTGAAATCCGGGGGTTCGGCAGTTTCAAAGTTAAGAATTATGATGGATATCAGGGGAGAAACCCAAAAACGGGCGAAGTTATAAACGTAAAACCAAAAAAACTTCCGTTTTTTAAGGTGGGCAAAGAGCTGAAGGAAAGGGTAAACGCCGGAAGGTCACGCTCCTGAAGGGCAGTACGGCTCCATGCAATCAGTCATGGAAAAAGAACATGTAGAGGTTTAGAATTGCCAGACCAATGCCGCCGCCTATGAACATGAAGATTTTTTCCTTGGGCACGTATTCATTGCCCTGCGGAGTTACCATTTGTACCAGGAAGACGAAAGCGAAGAGGGAGAGCACAACCACGAGTAACCTGAGTTTCTTTTTGTAGATCGCAAAACCCAGGAAACCGAGAGTCAGTCCGATGAAAATCGGGTTCTTTAAAACTGCAGACCAATCGATGGAGCGCAAAAGCTCCATCACCCTGCCAAGGTCATACTCTTTGATAAAGTCTACAATTTTATCCCACATTTTCAACTCTCTCAAACTGATGTGATCTTTCCTTTAATACTACCATCAAACAATGTCACGACGCCAATCTTTTTGCTTGACGATTGCCCTCCCCCTCTCAATAAACTATTTTAAAATCGGTGTATTTGCCTTCGCAGGGAACTTCTTCAACCACGACAT
>JALXAI010000226.1 GCA_026992215.1 Desulfobacterales bacterium
GATCATCTCTCAGCCCACCGTTTACGCGGCATGTGGAGATCACCTTGTGGGGCACTACGAACCTGACCGCAATATACTTTCTTTCTCGATGTATCTCCAGGTCATCGTAAAACCTTCCTATAAGCATCTTTCCCACCTGTAAACAAAAATCCCCGAATCGAGACCAGAAGATGCATTCGATCCGAGGATTACCCCTCAGGGATTTATGAACCCACAAGTTCAATATCAGTTTCCGTTTTCCACCTCCATTTTATCTATCTCCAGTTCCCTGCCAGAGAGAACTTCTATGTCCGGAGAACCGCATCTGGTACAAATCAAGAAGGGAACTTCCGGTACAAACTCCCGATTACAGGATTTGCATACCCCCCTGGCAGGTACTTTCACGATTTCAAGTGCTGAGCCTTCCGCAATGCTTCCCTTAGAACATACTTCAAAGGCAAAAAACAGGGCATCGGGAACCACGCCCGACAACTCGCCTACCAGAACCCTAACCTTTTTTAACCTTCCGCCTTCATGCGATTGCATTTCTTCTTCCAGAATCTGAATCAGACTCTGCGCAATGCTGACTTCATGCATTAAGAGCTTCTTCGTATTCCCTTAACAGGGTTGAGATGAGTTCTTTTACCGAAATAATTTTGTCCACCCTGTATGCACTCGTACCTGCAAAGGCAAACCCTTCTTTTAGGTTACCCTTTTTGGCGTTTGTAAGAGCCAAATCAATACAATACGGCGCCTTTCGATAGTCACAGGTCTTCAGACATTTCCATGAACACTTAAACGGCATTTTTTTCCCGGCCGAAACTGCCTCAAGAAATTCATTTTTGATTGCCCTCCCTGGCAATCCAACAGGGCTGTCAATTATAATAATGTCTTCTTTCCTGCACTTTATGTAGGCCTTTTTAAACTCAATAGACGCGTCACACTCATGAGTCGCCACAAACCGGGTGGCCATTTGAACTCCCGACGCACCGAGCCTGAAAAACTTCAGCATGTCCGCGCCGGTGAATATTCCACCAGCGGCAATTACCGGTATCTGCTTATCAAATCTCTTCTCAAACTTCCCAATGGTTTCAATAACTTCCGGCAAGATTTTCTCAAGAGAAAAATTGGGATCCGTCAACTGCTCTTTCTTAAAACCAAGGTGCCCCCCGGCAAGAGGTCCTTCCACAACCACCGCGTCCGGTACATCTCCGTGGCGCTTCGCCCACGAATTGAATATGATCCTTGCCGCTCGAGCTGATGAAACTATCGGAATAATCTTCGTTGCAAGGTTACGGGTCTTACCGCTTAACAGTGTCCTGGGACACTTCAGCAGCAGACCAGCTCCCAGGAAGATCAGATCAACCCTTTCTTCCACCGCAATTCTTACCATGTCTTCAAAATCAGACAGTGCAACCATTATGTTTACACCAATAATTCCGTCGGTCAGCTCCCTGGCTTTTCTTATCTCTTTTCGCAGAGCTCTTTTGTTAGCCGCCCTGAAGTTCTTATCAAAATCCGGTTCCAGCATTCCTATGCTGGCGGCACCTATAACCCCTATGCCACCTTCGTTTGCCACGGCACTCGCAAGGCCGGACAAAGATATCCCGACGCTCATTCCTCCCTGGATGATCGGAAGCCTCGGCTCCAGATCCCCAATCCTTAATCTTGGCATTTGCGACTTGCTCATTACTTGCTAACCCTTCGCTATCATGTATTTCCGGCCGCGGAGGGATATCCGCCCCCGTCTTATTTCATCTCTCCAGCGGTATCGCCCATAATAACCCTTAACACCATTATACACCCCGATTATACATCCCCAAAGAATCGATGTATAGAGTCATATGAAATTGTACAGTTAACCATAAAAAGGGAATATTCTCAAGACCTACAGGTTGTTTTATGATGAAACGGTTTCATTTTAATAGGAAAGGGTTCATTTGTGAAGTGTAATTTCCAGTACAGAGAACTCTCAGACAAATTCGCTATCACTTACACGCTGTTGGTTTGTTTACAGCAAGTGGCGACTTTCTTTCCATGGCCTTTACGACCCTGGTTCTCCCGGGATGTTTGGCAGGGGAAACAAGGGCGTATCCCTGGAAAATTATCCCCGGGGAAAATTCCATCCAAGGTTTCTCCCCCGATGCGCTGTTAGAGTCTCCTGCAAGTCCCGACGGAGAACAGGGACCAGGGAGAACATCCTGTCCTGCCAGCAGTTTTCCAAAAAAAAAGTGCCCTTCAGACTTTCGTCTGAAGGGCATAAGCATCGCCGTACTTAGATTAAACTAGAACTTGAATCTGATACCTGCGGTTACTCTCCACATATCATCGGCATCGCCATCGTAGTTGTTCGCGGAGCTTGCATCGCTTGTCCACGCATCCATGGCATCACCTGCGACGAGGTAACCGGCGGCAAAGTTGAAGTTGAGGTTCTTCCAGATGTTGTACTTGGAGAACAGCATCATTTCCCAACCCACGTCTTTGTCACCATTGTAGGTATCTTCAGCAAGCTGCATGTAGGCTACAGCAGGTGAGATCACCCATTTCTTGGTTACCTGGTAGTCAGCTTTGAGCCTGAAGAAGACAAAGCCTTTGTCCAGGAGGTACGGAGCATCTGTCCAGGAGTTGTCATCAGTTACCTGCTGTTCGAAAATTACAACATCACCGGGTACGTCGGTGTCTATGTTGTCGTAGTTGTTCGCGTCATCATCATTGGGATCATCATCACCACTGGCATACCAGAACATGAAGGTCGTGGTGAATCTTGGTGTCCAGTGGTAACCAAGGTCCGTGTGGATGAAGAACGCGGAGCGATCCAGAGAATCATCGGTACCGTTTTCCACGATGTCCTCGTCAAAGTCCACGCTACCCCACTGGTAGATGAAATCCCAGTTTGCGAAGAAGGACTGCCACTTCAATCCGCCGTCAATGCCAAAGTAGTAGTCATCCTGATCGTAGGTAAAGGTAGGACCTGCATACGCAGTGCCGTCAGGATCGTAAAGGTTGTTTGTATCATTACCCTGGCTGAACGCGCAGAAGAAGAGTCCGAGCTTGAGGCTCAGGTCTTCCCACTTTGGCTTGTAGGTAATCTTTGCGAAGAACGCGTCATCATCGTTGGTCTCGTTGGTGAAGTCTTCCTGAGCCCTTACCCATGCAGCTTCGTAATCGATGAGAGGAGTGCTTCCGAAGTAACGTACGCCCATTGCGGTTTCAGTCCACAACCACTTGTTAAGCTTGATGGGCTGCAAACCGAGGCGAAGCCTGCTTGTATGGGATACAAGAGGATTCTGGAAATCCACATAGAGGAATCTGGTCTCGGTATTCACGCCGTCACCGGAAAGTGCGCCACCAACGCTCCTTCCAACAGAGCCCGTACGACCATATTTCAATGCCCCAACTTCCATGGCCCATACGCCCTTCGCCATATTATCATCGGTGGTAAATTCGAAGCGAAGACGGGCCTTGGTTTCACCGAAGAAATGGTCATTGCTGTCATCACCGGTGGCCTTGCCACTGTCATCATCGGTGTTGCCGAGAAAACCACTTCCCCTTCGATAAGGCGCATACTCGGTACCACCGTAGTAAATGCTCCAGTCGTTGGTCTTGGAACCGTTGGTGTAAGTTGCTATGGCTTCAGCATTGTTGGTCACTTCAAAACGATTGTTGATATCTGCGTGGATTTTGAAATCCACCGCATAGGCGGGGTATGCCAACAGGCACACAAGAAATGCAAAACCAAGAAAGACAAAAATCTTCCTCTTCATAACTTTTCCTCCTTTTTTAACTGAATATGTTAGCCCCCAACATACCTGAAAAAGCTCTCCTCAGCTTCTCCTTCGGCTTGATTGGCAAAGAAAATCAACCCGAAATCGTCAAAGCGCCGCTATCACCTCCTTTCTTCTTTTCACCCGCAGCGGCCCAACCAAACTTTAGAAAACCACTGAATACCAATATTCTAATTATCTACTAAACCGCCAGCGGGTACAACTCCGTATCTCTTATACAGAACTTTTCTTTTTTTGTCATTTAAAAAATTACTGCAGGGAAAAATTTTCTCCTTTTTTTGAAAAAAAGTACAACATACTCATCCAGAAAAGCCCATAGAATATCCCTGCTCTAGGGGTAGAGCCCCCGCCACAGCTTGGCTCTCGCGACCCTTGAAACCGCCAGGATATATGCTGCCATCCGCATGTGGACCTTTTCCCTCTGGCTGATATCCCAGACACAATCAAAGGCTCTATCCATGATATTCTTCAGCTTCCTGTTCACTTCATCTTCGCACCAGAAGTCCCTTTCCAGTCCCTGTACCCATTCATAGTATGATACCGTCACTCCACCCGCGTTTGCAAGAATATCCGGTATGTGATATATACCCCTTTCAAAAAGTATCTCATCCGCTTCCGTGGTTGTTGGTCCGTTTGCTCCTTCGGCTATGATGTCCGCTTTTATCCTGTCCGCATTGTCTTTCGTAATGACGTTTTCCAGTGCAGCCGGTATCAGTATGTTGCAATCGAGTTCGAGCAGCTCCTCGTTGGTAACCTCGTCGGCACCAGGAAAGCCCTTGAAGGAACCATGTTCCTGCTTGTAGTTAAGAAGCTCACGGGGATCCAGCCCGTTCGGATTGTACACGCCTCCCCTGCTATCGCTTACCGCAATTACTTTCGCGCCGTCATCGTGAATTATTTGCGCCGCGTTATAACCAACGTTACCATATCCCTGGACAACAACAGTCTGGTCTTCCACGTTTCTGTTCAGTCGTTTCAAAAGATTGTATATCGTAAATATACATCCGCGGCTTGTCGCCTCGTTTCTTCCCAGGGATCCCCCGATGTCGATGGGTTTCCCGGTAACCACCCCCGGTTCCGCGTAACCGACGGCTATACTATAGGTGTCCATGATCCAGGCCATAATCTGGGGGTTGGTGTTTACATCGGGAGCCGGGATATCAGTGTGGGGACCAAACACGTTTATAAGCTCCGATGTGTAGCGCCGGGTAAGTCCCTGAATTTCACAGCGAGACATGCTTTTGGGGTTGCATACCACTCCGCCCTTGGCTCCTCCGAACGGAATATTAACGACGGCACACTTCCACGTCATCCACATGGACAGAGCGGTCACTTCTTCCAGGCTGACATCAGGATGGTACCTTATTCCTCCCTTGGCGGGCCCCCGGCTGGTGCTGTGATGCACCCTGAAACCCTCGAAAACTTCCACAACTCCGTTGTCCCTTCTCACCGGCACATAAACTATGTAGCATTTCTCCGGTTTTCTGAGCCTGTTATAAATGGAAGCGTCCAGATCAATTTTTTTTGCCACCAGATCAAACTGTTCCAGTGCATTTTCCAATGGGCTAGGGTTTGCCATGTCCACCTCCTAAATAAGCTAAGAGATATCTACTTACTGGGAATGTATCCGAAATGAAGACGGGGCTCAGCTGAGATTCTCGGCGAGTTCCAACCCGAGGGATAGAGCCTTCCTGTTGAGATCCAGAAATTCAGATGGGATTCTGCGCTCGAGGACTTTCAGGAGAGATTCGGGTTTTACCAGCTTTTCCAGGCCAATCAGGGTTCCCAGTACACAAATGTTGAATACCACCGGTTTTCCTATCTTTTCCATGACCGCGTTATACATTTCGACTCCAACCTGCCTGGCGTCAACCTTTCTGGCCAGGGTAACGAAATGGCTGTCTACGAGCAGCAAGCCTCCGGGGCGAATCAATTCTGAAAACTTGTTGTATGACTCCTGGGTGAGGCAGATCAGGATGTTTGGCTGGTCAACCTTGGGATACCGAATTTCCTTCGTATCTATAATGACATCGGCTCGCGTAGCACCCCCCCTGGCTTCGGGGCCGTACGACTGAGTTTGAACGGCATTCAAGCCCTCGTACAACACGGCTGCTTCAGCTAAAATTACCGACGCGGTAATAACTCCCTGCCCGCCTGATCCCGAAAAAATAATCCTTTTTCTCGCCATAATGCCCTATCCCTTGCTTGCCCTCTCGATTATCTTCTGGTACTCGGTGCAATATTCCGGTTTCTGAACATCCACAAAGATCCCCCTCTCTATAAGGCCGGGATCTTTGATCTTTTTCTCGGAACCTATGGGTACAGTACGATCTCTGAAATATTTCATCAAATCCACTGCACCTCCTATCTTGTTTTTTCTACCATAGTAAGTGGGGCACTGAGTTAAGACTTCCACCACGGAAAAACCTCTGTGGGTAAGAGATTTCTGAAATATTTCCACCATGGATTTTGTATGATACGTGGTTGTTCTGGCCACGAAAGAAGCCCCGGAAGCCCTGGCCAGTTCCACTATGTCAAACGCCTGGTCTATGTTGCCGTAGGGGGCCGTGGTAGCCTTGGCACCGTACCCCGAAAGCGGAGAATACTGTCCGCCGGTCATGCCATATATCTGGTTGTTCATAATTATCGCAGTAATATCGATATTTCTGCGAGCGGCATGGATCAGGTGATTACCGC
>JALXAI010000227.1 GCA_026992215.1 Desulfobacterales bacterium
CTCTGGTTTCTTCCGAGATTTTAGCACAGGATTTAGCTCCGGACATTGAAATGCTCTTCAGGTTAAATCCCAAGGCCAGGGTTGGTTCAATGATACTTGATCTTAGTTCCTGGATTCGGAACGATTCTACCTATACCAGGAAAGAGCACAGGGGACACTCGTACTACCAGATAAACACCGGATCACCTGTCTATCCCAGTATCAGTCTTTTCTCTGGAAGGGGGATTCTTATAGTTGCAAGCAGGGAAGAGGATCTCCGTGGCAGCATTGATAGGATGGAAGGGGAGGTGAAAAAAGAGTTTTCCGATTTCCTGGGAAAGTGTCCCGAGGGATGCATATCGCTCGCGTATGTAAACAACGATGGTTACCAGGAATGGTTAAACAGGTTGATATCCAATTCGGCGACCCCGGTACCGGACCCTGATATAGAGAAAAAATGGCGTGATATCTGGGGTAACCTGACGGGGGAGACCGTATGTTACGGTATCTGGGACGATGGCCTTCGGCTGGAAGGAAAGAGCAGTGTAAAGGACCCGAACAGCCTTCTGGCTAGCCTGGTCTGCAGGCAACCCGAAAGGGTCGAGATCGCGAAATACCTGCCGTCGAACACCTTTTTGTTATGGTGGACAAATAGCGTTGATCTTGTGAAGATCAAGGAATTGGTGGACTCTCTGGCTGACAGTGATCCTAAGCTCAAGAAATCCTATGATGACATCTGGAAGGGTATTCAAACCAATCATGGCATCGATTTGAACAAGCTGATATCTGTACTGGGGCCCAAGTTCGGGATTGCCCTCGTGCCCCCGGATAACAGTTCCCCAATAACACTGCCGGGGCCGCTTACTTTTCTGGAAACGAGTGACAGGGATTTCGTGGATAAGGTAATAACGAGGCTGGTCCGGGAACCGGGTAAGAAAAACTTCAAGCTTCCCCTGGCTTTCGGCTTAAACGAGATAAAAAAGGATAAGTTCGTACTCCATTACGTGCCTACCCCGGTTTCGCTCGCGCCCGGGTACCTGTTTGTGGATTCGTATCTGGTCGGTGGTCTGAGGTTAAGCGATTTTGAGTCTGTAATGAATCTGGCCGCGGGCAAAGCCGACGGATCCATCTCAAAGGTGGCAAATTTCAGGGAGGTCATATCCGCAGACAAAATGAATAACCTATTTTATCTGGACATGAACGGATTTCTGGGCACGATCCGGGAACTTGTTGATCGTTACCCTATCGTAAAAGCCAGCTGGACCGTGAAAGACGAAGAGAATTTCCAGGGGATCCTGGAACTTCTGGAGGTCATAAAGGCGGTAGGAGCGGTGAGTTACTGGAAAGAGCCCGTGATTGAGTTCTCGTACAGGGTCCTGGTAAAAGATTTCATGCCGGAAAACCGGCAAAGGAAAGTGACTTCCCGGGGAGAACCGGCTGCGAAATAAAGAAAGCCATGCCGTAGTGGGTATTTGGGAAACGCAGAGGTGGTTTTCTCAGAGAGGAGATTCCTGTCAGGGATTCCTGCCGGGGGGTGGAGTGTCCGAATGAGGTTTGTCGGGAAGCTTCCTGAAATTTGCCCACACGTCCATTAATCCCAGGATGGATACGACGATGGTTAGTATTTGCTGGAAGAATATGAAAAAGTAAAGTAGGAACCTGATAGACTTCGGAGTTTTTCTGGTTTCGAAGTAAAAGGCAATTATGGCAAGCCCCTGGAAAAAATATACAGTTCCCATGATTAACAGCAGGTTGTAGGAGACAATCTTAAAAGCTCCGGTGGGCAAAATAGCTCCAAATCCTGCCATGATCATAACCCACACAAGGTAATCGGGACTTTTCCAGAGAATCAAG
>JALXAI010000228.1 GCA_026992215.1 Desulfobacterales bacterium
GAATCTTTCTGAACATCCTGCTGAACAAATACCCCAGGAACGCGAAAATGCCCCAGATAACGAAAAAGAGAACCACGAAAACGGTTAGTCCGGGATAAGGCCATCCGGGAACCTTGCTCACAAAACCCCTGGCAAACAACCCGTAATAGTTGGATGCCCCCCAGAAGCCGACGACAAGCCCGAAAATAGACAGTATCTGCCTGGTCGCCCCAACCCAAGCTCCTCTAACAACAAAAACCACGAGCAATGCCACGATGATATAATCCAGGAAATTCATATTTCCACTCCCGCTTCCGGCTTTTACATCCGGCACAGAGCAATATTTCTCTGCCTTTTAAACCCTCCAGGATGTCTCAAGAACCGGGTAATAATCCTCCGTTCGCAACAGGGTCTTTTTCAAATTTCTCAGTTTCCTTCCCTGGCTTACCAGGTTTAATAACACTCCGCCCTGATCGATGCAGTTCACCAGAACCATACCCACAAGGCATTCTTCCCTGAAAACAAGCTTCTTATACTTTTTCTTGCGTTCATCATAGCTGGTCCGAATTTCGTAGTCTTTTTCATCCGGTGGATTTACAATTCCTCCAGACATAAAATCAAGGTCAAATATCCTGATGACATTCCTTGCCAGGCTTCCCACGTAGGATGTAACCAGGCCGGCCATGTTCATGGCTGCAATTCTACCCTGCTCCACCGCCACCGGCCATATGGCGTTTATCCTGTTCTCCCTCCACACGATATCAGGAGCTTCCGCAACGTCCCCGGCGGCATAAATTCCTGGAATGCTGCTTTCGAGCCTGGTATTCACGACAACACCCCTGTTTAGCCTGATACCTGTTTCCCCCAGGAAGTCTACGGCCGGATCCACCCCCTTCCCTACTACAACCATGTCACACTTGACTGCATCTCCGTCTTTCAAAACAACGCCGCTTACCTTCCCGTCTCTGCCTTCGAAGGCTTCCACGGTTCGACCCACCTCGACTTTCAGCCCGTGATCACGAAGGGCCTCCATGATCAGTATTCCACTTTGTTCATCGGCCACCTGCGATAATGGGTAGGGTGACGTTATGAAGATGGACACTTCCACACCGCGCTTCAACAAACCGTAGGCCGCCTTGAAACCCACAAGGCCGCCACCCAGAACAATTGCTTTCTTTACATGGTGTTTACAACAGCTTACGATTTTTTTCGCGTCCTTTATATTCCTGAGGGTAAATATATTTTCGAGATTCGTCCCTTCCACGCCCGGCAATCTCGGATCGGCTCCGCTGGCCACAAGGAGCCTGTCCCATTCGATGGACTCCCCGGACTCAAGGAAGACCTTTTTTTGATCCGCGTCCACTTTTAGAACTCTTTTTCCCAGCTGCGTGTTTATTCCCAGTTTTTCGTAAAAATCAGCATCGCGGATTATGATTTCAGCATCCTTCAGTTCTCCTGAGACAACGTAGCTTATAAGGGGCCTGGAATAAGGTGGTGTTTTTTCCTTTGAAACCATGGTAATGTCCGAATCCTGATCAATCGATCTTATAGTTTCGGCGGCGCTAACACCGGCGATCCCATTTCCTATGATCAGATATTTCATCTGTTCTTCCTCGCTACATTTGATATGATTCTTGATCTCTGAGGATTTTTGCTTCAATATCCTGATAACCTCAGTAAATATCGCCATGATATTACCGGTTGGCGCGGGATTTAATTTAGCAGACGAGTGTACACATTGAAAGAGTTGATTGAAAAATTACAGGTTCCCGACTTCATTGTCGACTTGATAGCCAGGATCAAAAGCCACGGTTTTAAAGCATACGTTGTAGGTGGGGCAGTAAGGGATCTGCT
>JALXAI010000229.1 GCA_026992215.1 Desulfobacterales bacterium
AGAATCAAGCGCAAGAAAGCCATAAAGCGAATCCAGCGAAGGCAGAGGCGACTCCTTGGAGAAGCTTAAAAGAGGATTTGCAAATGGGCAAAAAAACGTGTCTGGAGCCTTAACGGCTCCTTTTTTTTACTTTGTGCACCCTATTTCCCGTTCGCGGTGTCGTAATGGGAGAACTGCATGGTGAAAGTTGCCCGTCCCTGGCTGGCAGAGCGTAACGATGTTGAATAACCAAACATCTTGGAAAGCGGAACACTTGCTCTCACAACCTGAATCGATTTCTTCGCTGTAATCTCTTCAACTTTACCCTGCCTCGAGTTAAGATCCCCGATTATGTCTCCGAGGAATTCATCAGGCACGATAACTTCCACGCTCATAATCGGTTCAAGCAACACCGGTTCCCCGAGTTCACAGGCCTTTTGAACCGCCATGGATGCAGCCACCTGGAATGCCAGCTCACTGGGCTGCCCTTCCCGTGATTCGGCTTCGAGAAGCGTGGCAAGAACATCCACCACAGGGTATCCCATGGAGCCTCCCGTGTGAAAAGCATCCATCACCGCTTTCTCTATGGCATCGATGAATTCCTGCGGGATCTCTTCGGGTTCAACCAGGCTTTCGAAGCCAACACCCTCTCCCCTTGGAAGCGGTTCGAGCCTGATCCTGACCCTCCCGTAATTAACCGAGCCACCGATTTCTTTTTCAAAGACCTGTTCCACTTCCACCGGTTTCTGAATGGTTTCACGATAAACCACCTGGGGTTTTCCCACATTGACATTTACATTAAAATCCCTGATCAGACGGTTTACGATTATTTCCAGATGAAGCTCCCCCATCCCACTGATGATTGTCTGCCCTGTTTCCTCGTCCTCCCTGTATGAAAAGGTCGGATCCTCTTCGGCCAGTTTTCTCAACGATTCATCGATTTTTTCCTGGTCATTCCTGGTCTTCGGTTCAATGGCCACTGAAATAACCGGCTTGTAGAATTCCATGGGCTCAAGGATAATGGGTTTTTCCGGGTCACAGAGAGTATCGCCGGTGGTAGTTTTTTTCAGCCCCAGCGTCGCTACGATGTTTCCCGCCACCGCCTTGGTTATCCGCTCCCTTTTGTTGGCATGCATCTGGAATATCCGGGCAAGCTTTTCATTTATTTGCTTGTTTGCGTTGTAGACCACTTTGCCGGTTTCAAGAACGCCGGAGTAGATCCGGAGATAAGTGAGTTTACGGCCTTTATCCATGAATATTTTAAAAGCGAGCGCCGCAAGAGGTTCTCGTTCGCTTGCTTCCCTTGTTTCCATCTTGCCTGTTTTGGGATTTAGCCCCGAGATTGCCTCCACGTCCAGGGGACTCGGAAGATACCTCGTAATGGCGTCCAGAAGAGGCTGAATCCCCTTGTTCCTGAGAGCTGCTCCGCACAGCACCGGTACTCCTTTCAAATCGAGGGTCAAAGCCCTTATGGCAGGGTACATGTCAGAAGTTTCGAGATCGCCGTTTTCAAGATATTTTTCCATTAAGTTGTCATCCAGTTCGCAAAGCGATTCTATCAGCTGCTCCCGGTGCTGCAAGGCATCTTCTTCCATTTCCGCCGGAACATCGTTAACCTCGTAATGAGCCCCCAGGGACTCATCATCCCACGTAACCAGTTTCATCGTCACAAGGTCGATTACACCCCTGAAATCACTCTCGCTACCCACGGGTATCTGCAGCGGCAACGGATTAGCTCCCAGCTTGGTCCTGATCTGTTCAACTACTCCAAAGAAATCTGCACCCACTCGATCCATCTTGTTAACAAACGCTATCTTGGGAACCCGGTACTTATCCGCCTGGTGCCACACGGTTTCCGATTGAGGCTCCACTCCTCCCACCGCACAGAACACCCCTATTGCTCCGTCCAGTACCCTCAGAGCCCTTTCCACCTCGATGGTAAAGTCAACATGTCCCGGAGTGTCTATGATGTGTATTTCATGTCCCTTCCACATGCACGTGGTAACAGCCGAGGTTATGGTAATTCCTCGTTCCTGTTCCTGTTCCATCCAGTCCATGACCGCGGTACCATCATGGACTTCTCCCATCTTGTACGACCTTCCGGTATAGTAGAGTATACGCTCGGTAACCGTAGTTTTGCCCGCGTCAATATGAGCTATTATTCCGATATTTCGAACTTTTTCCAGGTACTTTTTTCCGGATTTCATATGAGCTTCCTGACCACACCTCAAACCGTGATTTTTATCTGGCGTCCAGACGTTTTCAAATGCCCGTACAATTTAGGGGATTTAAGATGGGGTGTCAAGGAATACAAGCCACAGCTAGCTTTCATCCATGAGGTCGAGTTCGGAGTCAATGTTTTTCATAACCTCGGTCATCGTTTCCGAAGATATGAGGCCTTTCGAGAAGGCATCCTTGAGAGCGTCTTTCTGCTTGAACAACAGGTGTCTTCTCAGGGACCTCAACTGCTCCTTCAATATTTCTTCATTCTCGATATGAAACGTTTCAAGCTCCTTTTCCGACCTGTTAAGGGTTTCCTCGTACTCTTTTTTCAGCTTTTCGTATAAAGAAGCGGGGATTGTGCCCGTTTGATGGAGTTTTCTCAAGTCTTCCAGGGCCGCCTTTACGGCCAGCATAGATCCCTTAAGTTCTTCGTATTTCTTTAATTCTTCACTCTTTCTGACCAGGCCGAGCTTTTTGGCCAGGCCGGAGATGGTAAAACCCTGTATAAAAAGGCTGAAGAAAACCACTCCGAAAGTCATGTGGAGAAAAAGCTCTCGATGAGGAAAGCTGGCGGGCAGACCCAGTACAAGTACCATGGAAAGTGATCCCCTGAGGCCTCCCCAGAAAAGAACCGCGCCCCATCGGTACGATATCTTTTCCCCAAGCCACCTGGCCAGAGGCATAAAAGCGGCAAAGAGGGTTCCACGAGCGACAACCACGGAGAGCCACGCTATCAGTGCCGGTATCGCGTGCAGCATTAGGGAATTGATCCTCAGCTCAATTCCTATCAGAATAAATATTATGGAATTGGCTACAAACGCGAGGTATTCCCAGAAAGTGTTTACCGCAACCCTGGTGGTGGGCGACATTCCTATCTTGGTGCCGAAATTACCCGTCATCATTCCGGCCGCCACCACTGCTATAACACCCGAAACGTGAAAATGTTCCGCAACGATATAACTCCCGTAAGCCAGGATCGTGGTGAGAGTGATTTCTATCAGATGATCGTCCACCTGTGCTGTTATCAGGGAAAAGACGAAACCAAGCACCAGCCCGACAACAAGCCCGCCGAATACAACCTTGAAAAACAGGACAAGGGCAAGACCCGGGGAAATATTTTGCCCTTTTACTGCCATAAGAATTATCCCGAAAAGTACAACCGCCGTGCCGTCGTTTAACAGGCTCTCGCCTTCCATGATAAGAGCCAGCTTTCTGCTTACGCCCATTTTTTTGAAAACAGCCAGTACCGATATAGGATCAGTAGCGGCTGTTACCGCTCCGAACAACAGGGCGTAAATAAAGGGAAGGTTCGGATCCCCTAGCAGGGTTCGAGAGGAGTAAACAAGTGCTCCGGTGATCACTGATGCCAGCATCACTCCCGGCACTGCAAAAAGTATAATGGTTTTCGCATTTTTCAAAAAATCTTTCAGCTCAACGTGGAACGCTGCTTCGTAAAGAAGTACCGGCAGGAAGATCAAAAACAGCAGGTCAGGGGTAAGGTGTATGGACGAGACTATGTTGAAAAATCCCAGAGCGAGTCCTGTTGCGACAAGCGCGATAGTATACGGGAAACGGAAGCGCCTGGCGAACATGGCAACTATCATTGCAATAAGAAGAAGACCCAGGAATTCCGTTTCCACGAGCAAATGTCCGTTCATTCTCTGTTTTCCCTGTGCGAATGGGTATAACGGTTGACTCTTACTTTGAATTATTACATATTTTTTAATATATTGAACATAGTATTTTTATCAAAACACATGTTGAAGCCTGGGGGGATGGCCTGTGACTTTCAATCCGATTTTACTTGAAGTCTTCAAGAACAAGTTTTCGTCCATTGCCGAGGAAATGGGCGTCACGTTGATCAGAACCTCGTTTTCTCCAAACATCAAGGAAAGGAAAGATTGTTCCTGTGCCATTTTCGACCGAAACGGCAACATGGTAGAACAGGCAGCTCATATCCCTGTTCACCTGGGCTCCATGCAATTGTCCGTGAAAGCCGCCATTGACGCGCACGACATGAACGACGGAGATATGGTTATACTCAATGACCCGTACAGGGGTGGAACCCACCTGCCGGATATTACGGTGGTTGCCCCTGTTTATTGCAACACCCCAGAGCCTGTTTTCTATGTTGCCAACAGAGCTCACCATTCCGATGTCGGCGGTATGAGCCCCGGATCAATGCCTCTGTCCACATCGATATTCCAGGAAGGAATAATAATTCCGCCCCTGAAACTGGTGGAAAAAGGAAAAATAGACAGGAAACTTATGGATTTCTTCCTCAGCAATGTTCGTATACGGGATGAACGGGAAGGTGATTTTGAGGCCCAGATAATGGCAAATATTACCGGCATTAATCGGCTTCGTGAGCTCCTTGATAATTACGGACGGCAAACGGTTCTGCTGTACGGAGATGAGCTCCAGAACTATTCCGAGAGGATAGTACGTACCATCTTCCGCGATATACCCGACGGGGAATACTCGTTTGTTGATTACCTCGACGATGACGGTGTACACGACCACCCGATTAAGATTGAGGCCATAGTAATCGTGGATGGAGACACCATGAGCGTTGACTTTTCCGGTAGCGATCCCCAGGTTGACGGCTCGGTAAACGCTGTCTACGCTATCACTCTTTCCTGCGTCCTTTACGTGATAAGGAGCCTCGCGGAAACTGACATCCCCACCAACGCCGGTTGCCTGAGACCGATAACCGTTATCACCAGAAAGGGCTCGGTGGTGGATGCCGAATATCCGGCGGCCGTGGCAGCCGGAAATGTGGAGACGTCCCAGAGAATCGTGGATGTACTGCTTGGAGCATTATCAAAGGCGATGGAGGGGAAAATACCTGCCGCCAGCCAGGGTACAATGAACAACATTACGATCGGGGGCATTGACGAAAGAACCGGACGTCACTTTTCGTACTACGAAACGATTGGTGGAGGAATGGGGGCATCCAGTGGCCAGAACGGAGCAAGCGCCGTTCATTCCCATATGACCAATACCATGAATACCCCCGTGGAAGCCCTGGAATACACCTACCCCTTCCTGATAACCGAGTATAAAATCAGGAAAAATTCGGGTGGCAATGGACAATACAAAGGTGGCGACGGCATAATCCGCCGGATAAAGCTTCTCAGTGATGCATTTGTTACCGTTTTGTCGGAGCGCAGAAAGTTCTGCCCCTATCCTCTTGAAGGCGGCCAACCCGGAAAGAAAGGTCAAAACATTGTTGTCTCGCAAGGCGAAAAGCAGGTAATGCCGGGCAAGTTTAGCCGCTATATGAAAAAAGGCGACGAGCTCATAATCGAAACCCCCGGAGGCGGAGGTTGGGGCAAGGGTTCCGGGTCAACCGATGGAGACAGGGGAAATGAAGGACAGAGTATGGGCTGAACAGGTCAGGCAGCTCTACGTACAGGCACAGGTGGGAATAGTTGCAACCCTTATCTGTTCACTGGCTCTGGCCTTCATTCTCCAGGATGTAATAGACAGGAGAACTGTTGCAACATGGCTCGCGGTAACCTTCGTGGTGGCGTTTATCAGGTACATCCTTATAACGAGCTACAGGGTTTCCAGTACTAAAGTCAAAGAAGCCAGGCGCTGGTTTAAGCTTTTTTTCGCCAGTGTTTTTATGTCCGGCCTGATATGGGGAAGTACCGGCATTTTCCTGTTTCCGGAGAACAGTATACCTCACCAGGTCTTCATTGCCTTTGTCCTCGGAGGCTTGATAGCGGGGGCTGCAGGCGTGTTTTCTTCCTCCTTGCACGTATTCTTTGCTTTTAGCATCCCCACTATTATCCCTTTAACACTTCGCTTCTTTGCCCTCGGAGACGTAATTCACATCACCATGGGGATAATGGACTGCGTTTTCCTGGTGCTCGTATTCGCCATTGCAAGGAAGATGCAAACTACTCAAGTAGCACTCTTGAAATTAAACGAGGAATTTTCCGACCTTGTCAAGGCAAGAACAGCACAGCTTGAAAGAGCAAATGCCAAGCTAAAAAAGGAAATTGCAGAAAGAAAAAAAGTTGAGGAAGCCCTTAAGGAGTCCGAAGAAAAATACCGTCTTCTTGTGGAAAACGCCATAGACACAATTTTTATCGTCCAGGACGGATACATCAAGTTCCATAATAAGAGAACGGAAAAGTTGATGGGCTACAGCAGCGAAGAAATGGCCAGTATTCCTTTCATTGACCATATTCATCCGGAAGATAGGGACATGGTTCTGGATCGCTATTTCATGAGG
>JALXAI010000230.1 GCA_026992215.1 Desulfobacterales bacterium
CCTATTTTTCCTTGGCATTTTGCATAAGCTCGCCGAGGAATCCGGTTTATCTGCTCTGAAGGAGGTACGGGACTTAAAAAGCAGACTTGGCAGGCTGCTTTCGGGCAACCACAAAAAGCTTATCGACTCCATTTACTGTGAAAGGATAGAAGTCGAATTCCTGGATACCGGTATTCTCGAGACCATAATCGAAGCCCTTCAAAAGGGCGTTAAACTGAACATAACGTATCGAAAAGTCGCAGGGACTCCCCAGACACGTACCATTCAGCCCCTAAGGTTAATAAATTACCAGGGCAGGTGGTACGTGTTTGCCTATTGCGAACTAAGAAACGCACCGAGAATCTTCCACGCCTCAAGAATTATCAATGCAGAATTGACCACTTGCACAATGGACAGCAATATCTGTTCGAGAATTAACCAATCCGAATTTCTTGAAAAGGCGTTTGGTATTTTCAAGGGTGAATCGGTTGTACAGGCAAGGATACTGTTTAAAGGTGTAGCCGCAGAAATTGTTAAGAACCAGAAATGGCATAAAGATCAGAGCATTGAAGATACTGAAGACGGAATAATATTGAGCCTTCCCGTGGCTGATCTCCCGGAAATTATGATGAAAGTACTTCAATTCGGTTCACGAGCCCTGGTTCTCGAACCACCGGAACTTGTTGAAATGGTGAAAGAAGAGATCCGCAGGATGTACGAAAATATCCGTTGAAAACACCATAGATGGCACATGCGTATGCACCCTTACACCGGGAATTATCCGACGCATTGTTTTTTTGTCCACGAAAAAGATAAAATCATGAAACACAGACACGGCCAAATGCCCCTTAGCCGCGCTTTCATTTCAAAAACCCCGGGAAATCGGAGATCCGCCTCTGGCGGGAGGAGGCATCAACCATGTTGGCAGTAATACTTCCCCTCGAAATTCTTCCAGATAAAAACAGGCGCCGGAATGGCGACAATCAGTGCATATCGAGGTATTGTGCCCGGTCTGTTTTTCTGTATTCGAAACCCTTACGGTAGCCGCAAGAGTTACAAAGAATTCTGTCAGGCGTGTGACCGATACCCCTGTCATGACTGCATGTGGCACCGCACTTCGGGCACTTACCCTCACCCCTTTCCCATTCGAAGGTATTCCCGTATTCATCGGTTTCTACGAAGCGAGCCATGTCCTTCCCCGTAATGAGACTATTCCCCAGCTCGGGGAATTTATCATTCACCGAATTCGTCTTCCATGTCCGCACCAAGAGCTTCCTTTTTCTGACCCACCGGTTCCCAGCGGCCAACGACCCACCTGCCCTTTCGGTCAAAATGCCCCGGAACCCACTTTATACCCGGCTTGGGAGGTCCGATATAATTCCAGTGCCCCGGCACGTAACGTCCGTTCGAATCAACATGCGGATGAATCCACCTGAAACATTGTTTTGACCTCAACCTCCTGCCGTTAGCATTGCCTAAACAAAACACAAAGCCGGCAACCAGAACCGCCAAAAACACGGTAAGTTTTTGCCATCCAGACATTGGTATCTCCTCGGTTAAATCTGAACCCGAATCCCGCGCGTTCGCCTTTACCGAATCTAATTCACCGGGATAAATACTTACACCTTATAGAAGATTATCTCAAAAAGCGGGCTCAGCGCAACTTTTAAGAAAACTCTTGATCTTGCCTTCAGAAAGAGAAATAGTAAGCGGCAACACAAACTAATTTTTCTATAACCCAATGGTGATACAAAATGCAACACCTGTAACAAAACGTTTTTTTCTGTGGGCGCTGGTGACTGTCTACTTCGCATCTCTCCCCGAAGCAATACTGGTCTACAGG
>JALXAI010000231.1 GCA_026992215.1 Desulfobacterales bacterium
AATAGCTTGCTGAACGTGACCCACGCCATCCAAACAAATTAAACAATTTACTGTCGCCCGATTTCATAATAAATTGTGTATCCGGAATCGAAACAATAACAATGTTAGCCGAGAAAGTGAAGCGGGAAGAAATTAAAAACATCCTTATAATAAGGGACGATCACCTTGGCGATCTCATTTGTTCGCTGCCCACGGTAATGGCGGTCCGGAAATATTTTCCCGGCAGTCGGATAACCATACTTGTTTCCGAGCCATGCGCGGAAATAGTCGAGAATCACCCGGCTGTTGACTCGGTTCTTATCAGGAAAAAAAAGAAGAGCGGGATGTTCCGGGATATTCAAAACCTGTGGGAGAGGATCAGGCTTCTTTTCACGATAAGGTCTCAAAATTTTGACCTGGTCATCGCTTTGAGATCCAGGTTTTGTACCAGGCATGCGTGGATGGCCATGCTTTCCGGAGCCCGCTACAGACTGGGTCACAGAAGCGAGAAAAAAAGCGGCCTTATTTTGAATTTCGCGTTTAACATGTGGCCACGAAATTACAGCAGGGAAAAACACGAACTGGAACGCACGTACGACATCGTGAAAGAAATCGGAATTCCGCAGGGGGAAATCAATTTTGGTATCCGGATAAGAGAAGAAGACGAGCGCATGGTTTCAAGGTTCCTTGCAGCCCGGGGAATTACTCCTGGCAGGCCGATCATCTGTTACCATGTGAGCGCATCCAAGCCCAAAAAACAGTGGTCGCTGAATAAGATGATGTCCCTGATAGACCTGGTACATTCCCGGTATCCGGAAATCGCAAACGTTATCACCTACGATCCCGCGAACAGGGAGCACGAAGCTTTCTTTGAGCAGGTCGCGAACAGAAAGGTTGTGTTGTTTAAAAGCGAAAGGTTCATGCAACTTGGAGCCCTCTACACGAAAAGCAAGATCGTGGTCTCACTGGACGGTGCTCCCATGCATCTTTCCGCCGCCCTCGGAATACCCACGGTAGGTATATTCGCAACCTCCGAGACATTTTACTGGGCGCCGTGGGGAGCGGAAAACGTATCTATTCCGGGTGAAAGCGGTCTTAAGAATCTGTCCGCGGAAGAAGTTTTCAACAGGCTTAATGATCTTATAAGCATTCATATTTTTCCGACTTAAACCCAATAGCCGTTAATTCAAACCAGGACATTGATTAAGTTGTTGCAAAACATAGAAAAAGCCGACTGGGTAGTTGATAGCAGGGAAGAATACTCCCGCTTTCTGAACGACGCTCTCGGCGGAAAGCAGATCCGGGAAGTAAAATCATCCCGGCACAGAACGGTAATCCGGGTAAGCGACTTTTATGTCAAGGTCTTTCATCACGCGAACCTGCCGGGCAAACTTAAGCTCATTTTACGCAACATGCCTCGTCGCGAATGGGAAAACGCAAGGAAGTTGTTCACCCTGACCGGTCTTACCGCGCGGCCTATTTCCTTCGGAAAATCAGCCGATTGCACTTTTTTTGTCAGCAAATCCCTTCAACCCTGCGTATCTCTGGCAGACTTTTTTTCCGGCGCGGGAGAAATTCCAAGGGTCAACCGCAAGAGATTGATGATCAGTTTCCTTCATTTTCTGGAAAAGCTCCGGAATGCCGGTTTCTTTCAGCCTGATTTTCATCTCAATAATATATTACTGAGAGAAATGGCCGGAGGCGAGCCCATGTTCTTCATCGTTGACCTCCACAGGGCTTTCTTTGCCACTGCCCCTCTTTCCTTTCGGAAGTGGGCGGAGCAGCTGACTTATATCCTCCCGTGCTTCGACTTCCTTCCCTACGAAGATCTCAAAAGATTCTGGATCATTTTCACGAAAAAACATCCCCAAATAGCCCCTTATTACCCATACATACTGGACAGGTCTTACAGCAGGATGCGCGCGCACTGGGCGAAAAAGGAACGAAAAATCAACTTTTCGATCCGGAAAATCAAAAGCCGCAACTTCCGCGGTTATGTTGCCCGGGGAAAGCTTCCGGAAGAAATATGTAAGCACCTGGAAAGGGAGCCGGAGGATCTGTTTCGCTTTGAGGTGCATAAGTATAAAGATTCAAAAAGCGCAAAAATTTCATTAATAGAATGCGAAAACGAAAGGTATATCTTTAAAAGGTATAACAGGAGAGGAGTCATGCATACATTGAAATACTTTTTCAGGACTTCAAGGGCTCTCTCTCACTGGAAAAAGAGTATCTTTTTCAGGCTGCGGGGGCTGCCTACGCCTGAAATACTTGCGTCGCTCGAAGAAAGAAAGCACGGGATGCTTCGAAGAAGTTTCATCCTCTCCAAAATGGAAGGCGAAGGAGCAAATAGCTTTGCCACGCACCAGGAACACCTGAAAAGGAATTTTCCCGAATCATTGAAACACCTGGCACTGCTTGTCTGGGAAATGCACCAGAGGGGAATTTACCATGGCGACGCTAAGCTATCCAACTTTATCCCGGCACCGGAGGTAAGAAAATACCGTTATTACGTAATTGACCTTGACGGCACGAAGTTTAAAAAATCAGTCAATCGTTACGAACGAATGAAGGACCTGGCCGATCTGGCGTCTTCCATAGAATTCCTGGGGATCGTTGACAAACCGTCAAAGATAATCTTCAAATATTACCGCAGGTTATGCGAACGTGCTTCCAGGGAAAAGGGCGTTAACGAAAGGATTTTCAATCACTTCGTAACCAAAAGGCTGATGCACAAAAAGAAACGGCAGGGCGGTTAAAGTCTGTTTTTTTCCGTGTGCCTCATGATCCTGTCTCTTTTCCTGAATATTTTGTTCAATAATCTCTTGTTTTGATGGATACCATATTCTTCGAAGAAGTGTTCCAGCTCGTTTTTGTGAAGACACGAAGCCGAGAAACAAAACTGTGCCAGGTCTTTAATAAGCCATCTTTCCGGTAGCTTCCCCCGGTGAATCATTACCCGCTGGTTATCTATGATGAAAACTTCCGGATTCTCATTTTGAAACCTGATAAGAAAGTGGCACAGGTAGAGATCCTGGTGGTTGATGCCGCAATCATGCATCTTTTTGACTATCCTTGCCAGTTCTGTGACCAGTTTGCTTCGAAGCCTCTTAATTGCATCACTCTGGCTTGAGGACGAATTTTCGAGCCAGTCACATACTCTCGTGGTTCCCTCGATTGCAAGGGTCATGGTAAACGAGTTTTTCCCGCGCTCTCCGTACGCCACGGGAACAGCCGTGGGAATTCCGCGATTATTTAAGAAAATAAGGGCTTCCCACTCGTTTTTTGCCCCTATTATTGGTCTTGTAAAGCGAACAATTTGCTTAAAGTACTCTCTAACCGGCGGTTTCAAATACCTTTTGAGAAAGAAGTCCGAGGTCCCATACTTTCCCTTAAGCGAGATCCTTGTTGTGTACCTTTCTTTCAGCGCTTGCTTTACAATCGTGCCCCCGGAATACTCCATTATGGCGCGAAAGCTTGAGAGACCACTGGCTTCAAGGATTTCCACAAAATCTTCGTTGACGATAAGTTTCCCATCATCAAGAGTCACTAACCTGATGTTTTTCATTTCGTTTCCTGACTTCATCCATAAACAGGTTCACAGTACGTGCCGCATTCTCTCTAATCGAAAATTTTTCTGCTTTCAGCCTCGCCTTGGTCCTCATTTCGCTTTTCTTCTCACCGGGCAAACGGCTGAAAACCCTGATTATTTCCGCCAGTTCTTCGGCAACTCTGTCAACGTGTCTGATTACGTATCCGTTTGTACCATCTTCTATCAGCTCTGCCGCCCCATTATTTATGGTTGTAACAACGGGAGTTCCACAAGCCATGGCTTCGAGGCACACATTGGCGAACGGATCATACCTGGTTGGAAGCACGAACAGGTCAGCGGCACGATAGTAATCTTCGACGTTCCTTATTTCACCAAGAAACCGAACGGCCTGTTCGAGCCCGAGGGCTCGTGCTTTTTTTGCGTACCGCCCTCTCTTATCCTTTCCAGCGACGAGGAGTTTGAACTTCGTTTTTGTCTTTCTCAATTTCGCAAGGGATTCCAGCAGAAAATCAAGCCCCTTTCTCTTAAAATCCATTGCCACAAAAAGCAGATTAAGTTCGTCATCTTCCCTCGACTTGGTTCTTATTGATGTACCTGGGCTAAATTTATCAAGATCCACCCCGTTGTAAACAACATGTATTCGTTCCGCGGGGAAACCGTATTCTTCTATTACCTGCCTTTTGACCATTTTAGAATTTGTAATTACCACCCGGGTGTTTCGGGCATCAAAAATACTTTTTTCCAGGAAAAGAATTGCCCTGTGCCTGGGGTTTAATTCCTGGATCTTACGCATGAAGCGGCCGGGATAACGAATTTTCATCCACCGGGCATGGAGGGGATCCGATATTCTGAAGGCATCTGCGGGAAAGGTCCTCGAAAGAGCATAGGTCCAGTCAAATTGCATCTGCCTGAGAATCTTTTGACAGTTTTGATGAAAGGAAAGATTTTTGGTGGAAGAACTGCGAGTATTTACCGGAACTTTCACGCACCTGATGTTACCGGGTACGTTTTCGTCGTGCCGGCTGCTGAGGATATACACCTCGTGGCCCAGGGAAGAGAGCTCCTTGCAGAGCCTCATGCAGTAGTGTTCCGCACCTCCCATGAAAAAACCACATTCTTTTCTGATCACAGCGATTTTCAATTTTCGAGGCACCCTGTAGAATCAAGCGTGTACATGCCTGTTTGTTTTAATTCTTTCTATCTGGCGAGTCAAATCGAGCATGGTTATACGGATATCTTGAGGATCTTTTCGACTGGCAATACCCTCTCTCATGGCGGCCAGGGCTGCTTCCTGGCAAACAGCGGCGATGTCGGCACCCGAGAAACCTTCCCCGGCGATGGTAGCGAGCCTGGTCAAATCCACATCCGGCTCCAGGGGCTTGCCCTTGAGATGAATCCCGAAGATCTTTTCCCTTGCCTCCTGATCAGGCAAGGGGAGTTTCAGGATAAGGTCAAAACGGCCCGGTCTCAGCAAAGCCGGATCAAGAAATTCGGGGTGCGCGGTTGCGGCAAGCACAATTACACCTGTTAACCTTTCTATCCCGTCCATTTCGTTCAAAAACTGGCTCACCATCCTTTGTCCCACCTCACTGTCGTGAGCAATATCCCGAATTGCGGCAAAAGAATCTATCTCGTCAAAAAATATTATGCAGGGAGCGGAAAGTCTTGCTTTCTTAAAAACATCCCTGATGCCTTTTTCGCTTTCTCCCACGTACTTCGATATGAGCTCGGGGCCTTTTACCGCGATGAAATTCACCCCTGATTCTTTTGCGACGGCCTGGGCAATGAGGGTTTTTCCCGTCCCGTGCGCGCCGGTGAGCAGAATACCTTTTGGTGGCTGAGAGTTTAAAGCCTCGAAGTACTCGGGGTATTTTATCGGCCATTCGATGGCCTCTCTGAGCTTCTCCTTTTCCTCTTCAAGGCCTCCAATATCGTCCCATCTTATATCAGGCACTTCCAGGAATACTTCCCGGATGGCGGAAGGTTCTATTTCTTTTAAAGCCTTCAGAAAATCGTCCTGGGTCACCGTAACTTTTTCCAAAAATCCGGAATCAAGTTTTTCTTCCCTGCCCTCAATTTCGGGCATGAATCTCCTGATAGCGTTCATTGCGGCTTCCCGGCACAGCGCCGCCAGATCTGCTCCCACAAAACCATGAGTTCTTTTTGCCAGGTCGTAGAGGTCAACGTCACGGTGAAGCGGCATTTTCCTCGAGTGGATTTCAAGAATCGAATGCCTGGCCGTGACCTTGGGTATCGGGATGGCAACCTCCCGATCAAACCTTCCGGGTCTTCTCAAGGCAGGATCCAGAACATTGGGAATATTGGTCGCCCCGATGACGACAACCTGACCTCGCTGTTCCAACCCGTCCATCAGGGCCAGCAACTGGGCCACGACTCTCTTTTCCACTTCCCCGTGCACTTCTTCTCTCTTCGGAGCAATAGCGTCAATCTCGTCCAGGAAAATAATCGCCGGAGCCTCCTTGGTGGCCTCATCGAAAATACTCCTCAGGGCCGCTTCACTTTCCCCGTAGTACTTGTTCATTATTTCGGGCCCGTTTATCAGGAAGAATTTTGCCTTGACTTCGTCGGCAATTATCCGTGCCATAAGGGTTTTTCCGGTTCCCGGAGGCCCATGCATGAGTACTCCCTTCGGAGGATCAACGCCCAGGTGTTCAAAGAGTTCGGGGTGTTTCAGAGGGATTTCAACAATTTCTTTTACTCGCCTGAGTTCTTCGTCGAGGCCACCTATGTCATCGTAACTGTATCTTCTTCGTCTTTCGACTTCGTATTGCATTTCACCGCCACGGCCAATAATCTCTATGGCCGTTTCACGACCGACCAGGGCAACTGGCATGGGAGGTTCAATGACGTTCACGGTAAAAAAGTGGGTATGAGATC
>JALXAI010000232.1 GCA_026992215.1 Desulfobacterales bacterium
TAAGAAGTAACGCTCCGTGCCTCGATAAAATTCCGGAATCACGACCGTCTGCTCACTGGAGAGATCTTAAGTGGTGGCTGGGGCTATCCGATGTTTTCCTGACTGCAGGTGGCACGATAAGAAGAAGATGGGGGCCAAGATACGGCGGCGTGCCGGGAGATTTTTCAAGCACGCCGTGGGCCAAGGCGCTGATGTCCCTGGGTGAAGAATTTCAGAATTACCTGGCCGAGCTAAGGTATTACCCGAAACCGGAAGCTCTTGGAGAAGAAATTTCAGCCGTTGAAGACCTTGTGCTTATTGTTTCTGCCGCCCTTGACAAATACCGGGAGATCTGCCGGGCGGAAAATGTAATAGACTACGTGGATCTCGAACTTGGAGCCCTGAAAGCACTTGACAGCGTGCAGGATGTCACTGAAAGCATCCTTTTCTGGGACAGAAAAATCAGGCACATTTTGATTGATGAGTTCCAGGATACCAGTGCCACGGAGTACATGCTTCTGGAGCGCTTGATAAACGGGTGGGAAGATGGCGACGGAAGGACCCTGTTTCTTGTTGGTGATCCCAAGCAATCAATCTATCGTTTCAGAAAGGCCGATGTTTCCGTATTTTACCGGGCGGAGAAAGGGATAGAACGAAGCGGACTGGGCCCTTTAACTCCGGTCGCCATAAAATTGAAAACCAACTTTCGATCCCGCCGGAAACTGATCGAGTGGACGAATGATCTCTTCGGTAAAACGGTAATGGCAGCCCCGAGGCTCGAATACGACGAAGTCAGGTTTATCGATGCCGTCGCCGCCGCACCAGGAGAAAACACGGAGGAAAACCCGGAGCTTGCCCTATTTATTAAGAAGGGAAACGAACCGGGGAGTTCAGCCAGGAAAAGGGAAGCTTCGTACCTGGCCTGCAGGGTGGAGGCCAGGCTGAACGAACTGAAATCCGGGGAAACCATCGGGGTGTTGCTATTTACGAGAACACATCTCCCGGCATACCTAAAAGCGTTCAAAGATGCCGGTGTTCCCCTCCAGGTCCAGGAAGGACTCAAGCTCTCGGAAATACCCGGCGTGGCTCACATGGCGAACCTTACCCGTGCCGTGGTGCGTCCCCATGACCTGCTTTCGTGGGTGGCCAGCCTGAGATCTCCGTGGTTAACGGTGCCCATATCGGTTGTAAAAGATATACTGGATACGGAAGGAGATACGCTTTTCGAAAAAATCAAGACCTTTGAATCCGGCAACGAGGATATCGAGCGGTTTTACCGGGCCATGGTTAAGGCCAGGTCTCGCCTTGGCCGTGATAACCTGGGCGACGTGGTTAAAAGTGCCTGGGTTGAGCTGGGTGGGCCTGAAAGGGTTGCTTCTTTTTTTGGAATTGCGGGAGTGAACGCCTGCCTGAGGTTTCTCGACAGACTGTTCGAATGTAAAAAAGGAAGTCCCGAGGAAACGCTCGAAGAGATGAACTTCTTCCTGGAAAGCGCATACGATCCGGTGGATATCACTGCCGCCGACTCGCCGGTATTCCTTATGACCGTCCACGGTGCGAAAGGGCTTGAGTTCGACCACTGCTTTATCCCATGGCTTGACTATTCACCGCTGAAAACGGGAGGCGGTGACAAACCGGCTTACCTCTCATCCGTCATCGGGGGGGCCTCCTTAATAGCTTCAAGGCCCGACCGAAGGGTTACAAAGGAAAACAGTGTGTACGATTTCCTGTCCAGGATCGAGCGCAGAAAGCTTATTGCAGAGGCGAAAAGGCTGTTCTACGTGGCGGCCACGAGAGCAAAAAAAACCATCTTTATGTCAGGGGTGTGGAACGGGAAATCAT